>JASBZK010000007.1 GCA_029983505.1 Porphyromonas sp. | reverse complement strand
CGGAGCCGATCATGGCGACAGCCACGACGAGCCAGTGATTGGATCTGTTGCCGATGAAGAAGCCGGCATTGTCCGTCTTGCGCCCCGCCAGATACGAGACGCCGAACATCGCCAGAAAATAGCCCAGCATCAGCCCGAGTATCAAATACGCACTCATAAGAATCTGTCCGTGGAAGCGTTTGTTTGGAGTTTTAGGGTGGTGGCAAAAAAGCGCTCCCTATGTGGGAGGTCGCACGGGGGCAAATTTACGGAAAAAGCGGGACTAAGCAACGCCGTCAGCAGTATCGTCCGACTCAGTCTGATCTTGTCTGACCTTGTCCGACAAAGTCCGACTCAGTCAGACCGAGAAAATCTTTTTGCACGGACATAGAAGAGAGCGAGACACGTACCGGGAAGAGCTCCCGGGTACGTATCTCGCTAACGGCAGCTTAGAGCGTGCCGCCCTTATTGCTCAGTAAAGACGCGGATTACTTGAAGGCTTCGATGATGGGAAGGAAGTCCTCTGCCTTGAGGGACGCGCCTCCGATGAGACCGCCGTCCACGTCGGGCTTGCTGAAGAGCTCGGGGGCGTTAGAGGCCTTGGCGGATCCCCCATAGAGGATTGTGGTATCTTCGGCCACTTTTTCGCCGTACTTACCGGCCACGACTTTACGGATGTGGGCGTGCATCTCCTGGGCTTCTTCACTCGTAGCGGTCTTACCGGTACCGATGGCCCAGACGGGTTCGTAGGCGAGGACGACGTGGCGGAACTCCTCTTCCGTGAGGTTAAAGAGACCTTCCTTGACCTGCTTTTCGACTACTTCAAAGTGTCTGCCCGCTTCGCGCTCAGAGAGAACTTCGCCGATGCAGAAAATGATTTCGAGACCATTGTCGAGGGCTTGGCGCACCTTCTTGACGAGGATCTCGCTCGTTTCGCCGTAGTAGGAGCGGCGCTCGCTGTGACCGAGGATGACGTGAGTGGCGCCGGTGCTTTTGACCATAGCCGCGGAGACTTCGCCCGTGTAGGCGCCTTTGGCTTCAGCCGCACAGTTCTCGGCAGATACCTTGATGACAGAGCCTTTCACGACTTCAGCCACGGAAGCGAGGTGGGTAAAGGGGACGCCGAGGATGACGTCGCACTTGGGGGTTTTGCCGGCAAGGGATGCCTTCACGCCTTCGGCGAGGGCAATGCCTTCGGGGAGGGTGGTATTCATCTTCCAGTTGCCTGCTACGATGTTCTTTCTCATAATGATGTGTTTGTGTAATGTATTATTTGGTGGAAAAATCCGATTTACTTGGATTGCTTTCTTCACTTGACCCCTTTTCGCCTGAAATACAACCCGAAGCCAAAGAGGGCAAGGAGTCCGAGTCCCATAGACCCGAAGAGCAGGTTCCGCCCGCGGTGGAGGTTCGCGTCGAGCCGGTAAGGGTCTGAGGCGAAGTCGATTTCTCGGGAGAAAGAGAGGAAGTCGCTCACGGAGGCTTTTCGGACGATCTTACCGTCCCCGATGACGACGACGGCAGAGGGATTCGAGCGGACAAGCGTGAGCGAAGTAGACTTATCGAGGTATAGGATGTCGTCAAACGGCACGGTTTTGTCTCCGAAGTCGCCCCTGTCGACGCGTTCAAAGCTCTCGCTCATCACGAGCGTCACGCTTTCACCTATGCCGTGTGCTGCGTCAAGTACTTCTTCCGCATCGCTATCGCGCAACCTTGAGAGGTCGGTATTAACGAAAAGGATGGCGTTAGCGCCTTTCCGGGCGAGCCTGGGCGTGACCGGGATCCCCTCCTTGTTGAATAAAACGAGGTCGACCCCCTCCGGGTCTTTGGGCGGGACAAGCTCTACCGTCTCGTCTCGGACATAGGTCCAAGTGCTGTCGGCCTGTGTGAGTTCGTCCATAATGAACGTGCGCTCTTTCCCGTCTTTCTCGTAGATAAAGCGGTAATCGTACACCCCATCCTTACCCGCCTCCGTGAGCTCGTAGAGGTCTCTGCCTACCTTGTAGGGACGGAAGTCGATGACGGGGACGTGGAAAGAGTTCAGCACCACAAAGCCACCGCTTGTGAGGATGAAGCCCAGGAGTACGACCCAGACGCCGTGCTTATCCGACACGAAGCGGTACATCTTCGCGGGCGAAGAAAAAACGAGGACGGCGAGGACAAAAAGGAAGATGTTTTTCCAAAAGGTCGCCGTATTGCTGATCTTTAGCGCGTCCCCGAAGCACCCGCAGTCCGCCACGGGGTTGGCTATGGCGATGTAGAGCGTGAGGAGCGTGAGGGGAAACATAAAGACGACGAGCGCCGAAGTCGCCACCCTCCGCCACAGTCCCGCAAAGAGTACGAGTCCGAGAAAAAACTCGAAGTCGATGAGTGCAAAAGAGAGGATACGGGAGACGCTCTCCCCCACCGTCCATCCGAAAGCAGTCATATACTCCCCGATCTTGATCGAGGTACCCATAGCGTCGATACCCTTCACGGTCGCGGAAAACATAAAGAGCAGACCGAGGAATGCCTGGCTCGTCCATACGAGCCATTTCGGCACCTTGGAGAAAGGAAGGTTGTGTGCTTTATTCGTCATTCTGCGGAAAGCGTCTTGTGTAGGTGGGGAAAATGAGGTACAGACCGAAATGTTTCCCGATCACGTACCCGGGATAAGTTTTCATACAGACCGGGAGAAAGTCCCCGGTACGTGCAAAAATCACCCCGTCACTTCATCTCGTCTTCGCCTTCGTCTATGCGGATGAGGGCAAAGAGCGCGTAATTGACCATATCGAGGTAATTGGCATCGATACCTTCGCTGACGGAGACTTTGCCCCGATTGTCTTCTATCTGCTTGGTGCGGAAGATCTTTTGCAAAATAATGTCCGTGAGGGAAGAGATGCGCATCGCGCGCCACGCCTCGCCGTAGTCGTGATTTTTGAGGAGCATCAGCTTCCGCGCCCTACCCGCGTACTCGTCGTACCAGGTCATCATCTTGTCGCGGTCGGTCTCCGGATCGGAGGTGTACCCCTCGGAGAGCTGCACGAGCCCCATAATGCCGTAATTGACGATGGCGACAAATTCGCACCGGATGCCTTCGGCCACGAGATGCTCGCCCTTCTCTTGGATCGAGCGTATCCTTTGGGCTTTGATGAAAATCTGATCCGTAATGGAAGCGGGGCGCATCACACGCCAAGAGGCGCCGTAGTCATCGAACTTTTTCCGAAAAAGCTCCCGGCACTCCTTCAAGACCGTGTCGTAAGGCAAGGCGCCAGATTTCTGCAGAGGCTCCATAGCTCACTTGGATGCTCCGGAGAGAAGGAAAGAAAGATCTTCTCCGGGGTTGATTTCGCGCGGCTCTTCGCCGTTCTTGAAAAGGCGCATCGGTTTGTCCCCCAGAAGCTCTATTTTTTCGTCCTGCACCAAGAGGCGCGTGCCCTCCCTGAGACCTGCCACATAGATGTCGGGGTTAGAGATGATGTACTCCTGTATCCGCATCTCCCTCGTCTCCCCACCGTGGTTGGATGGGTGTGCGTCCAAGTAATGGGGATTGATCTGAAACGGCACGAGGCGCAGGGCATGAAAGGACTGTGGCTCGGTGATGGGCATATCGTTTGTCGTGGAGAGCGTGGGGCAGGCCACGTTTGAGCCGGCACTCCACCCCGCATAGGGGATACCCTCCTCTTTGACTCTTTTGCGGATGACTTCCATCAGCCCCTGTTCCTGCATCATACGGGTAAGCTGCCAAGTGTTGCCGCCTCCTACGAGGATGGCGCTTGCGCCGAGAACCGCGTCGATCGGGCTCTTGCCTTCGTGTACCCCGTACACTCTGATACCCTCGCTCTCGAGGGCGTTATTGACCTTGGAGACGTATTCGTCGAAAGAATAGGTCACGGCAGCATACGGAATGAGTACGACGTTTTGCTTGACATCCTGCACCCCGAGAAGCTTAGAAAGATCTGCTTTTGCTTTTTCGAGATAACTTTCACCGGGGGAGGCGGAGTTACTGATGAGGAGGAGTTTCATATAGACTGTGATGCTGTATGTGAGGTAAAATTCAGTCCGGCCCGGCTTTCGGGGCAGTACAGCGCCTCTAAGGGGGTATGTACCGGGGACTTTTCCTATGCCAGACCGAGACGGAAATTTCGGTCTGTGTCTCGAGAAACTTTCGGTCTGTATCTCGCGTATTTGCCGTCACGAGGCAACACCCCGCGAAAGCATAGGAGCCGGAGTTATCGCAAATTTACTCAAAATAAGAAAGGGAACCCCGTTTTTGGGACTCCCTTTCTTTGGAAAGATGACTCTTGGAGACTTTTAGTCTTCGTGGTGACGCGATTCACGGGAACCGCGGTCTCTGCGGAACCCTCTGTCGCCTCCGCGCTCGGGACGGTCGCCACGGTCACTGTGACCACGATGAGGACGGGCTGCAGGCTCTACATAACCCTCCGGTTTCTCGAGAAGCGCACGGCGGCTGAGACGGAATTTTCCGGTCTTGGGATCCACTTCAAGCAGTTTGACCTGAAGCTTCTGACCCTCTTGTACACCGGTTTCTTCGATGGTTTCGTAGCGCTTCCAGTCCCACTCGCTGATATGGAGGAGCCCTTCTTTGCCGGGGAGGAATTCGATGAACGCACCGTAGGGCATCACGCTCTTAACGGTACCGTCATATACTTTGCCGGTCTCCGGGATGACCACGATGGCGTTAATCATCTCGAGCGCCTTGTCGATGGAGGCTTTGTTGGAAGCCGCCACTTCGATGAGGCCGCCCTTGTCCGTCTCTTCGATATTGACGGATGCGCCGCTCTCTTCCTGGATGCCCTGGATGATCTTGCCGCCCGGGCCGATGACGGCACCGATGAATTCTTTCGGAATCAGCATCGTGGTGATGCGCGGGGTCTGGGGCTTGAAGTCTGCGCGAGGCTCGGATATGGTGCTCTCGATGATGTCGAGTATATGGAGACGACCGGCTTTAGCTTGTGCAAGGGCATTCTCGAGGATCTCGTAAGAGAGACCGTCGACCTTGATGTCCATCTGCGTGGCGGTGATACCGTCGCGGGTGCCGGTTACCTTGAAGTCCATATCTCCGAGGTGGTCTTCGTCACCGAGGATGTCGGAGAGGATGGCGTAGTTGGTACCCTTGTTTTCGGAAATCAAGCCCATGGCGATACCGCTCACGGGCTTCTTGATCCTCACGCCCGCGTCCATAAGCGCGAGCGTTCCCGCACATACCGTGGCCATAGAGGAAGACCCATTGCTCTCGAGGATGTCGCTCATCACGCGGATGACGTAGGGATAGTTGTCGGGGATGACGTACTTGAGGGCGCGCAGCGCGAGGTTACCGTGTCCCACTTCACGACGGGAGACCCCGCGGGAAGCTTTGGCTTCGCCGGTGGAGAAAGGCGGGAAGTTATAGTGGAGGAGGAAGCGGTCTTTGCCGTTATTGAGCACATCATCGACCAATTTTTCGTCGCTCTTCGTACCGAGGGTCACGGTAGAGAGGGACTGCGTCTCTCCGCGGGTAAAGATCGCGGAGCCGTGCGGAGAGGGCAGCACGTCGACTTCCGCCCAGATGGGACGAATGGTCTTCGTATCGCGTCCGTCGAGACGCTGACCGTGGTCGAGGATGGCGCGGCGCATCGCTTCTTTTTCGATATCGTGATAGTAGCGGGAGATGAGCGCACCCTTTTCCTCAAGCTCTTCTTCGCTGAAGGTGGCGCGGAACTCGTCTACGATCGCCCCCAACCTGTCGCCGCGGGAGTGCTTATTGGTGTCCTTGGACATAGCCACTTCGAAGGCTTTGGGATAAAGCTCGTCGTGCATACGTGCCTTGAGCGCTTCATCCTCGGGGTCTCCGGGGTATTCGCGCTTGACGGTCGTGCCGAGCTCTTCCATAAGCTCGATCTGAGCTTGGCACTGAACCTTGATGGCTTCGTGAGCGACTTTGATGGCTTGGAGCATCTCGCTCTCCTGCACCTCTTTCATCTCACCTTCAACCATCATGATGTTGTCCATCGTGGCAGCGACCATAAGGTCGATGTCGGCGTCTTTGAGGAGGTCGTTGGTGGGGTTGACGATATACTCGCCATTGTGACGGATGACACGCACCTCGGAGATAGGTCCGTGGAAAGGCACGGTAGAAACGGCAAGGGCAGCAGAAGCAGCAAGACCTGCGAGCTGATCGGGGAGCTCATTTTCATCACCGGAGAACATAGTCACCGTCACGTAGACCTCAGCGTGGTAGTCGTCCGGGAAGAGGGGGCGGAGCGCACGGTCGATGAGGCGTCCGATAAGGATCTCATAGTCGGACATACGTCCCTCTCTGCGGGTGAAACCACCGGGGAAACGGCCCACAGCGGAGAACTTCTCTTTGTATTCCACCTGGAGCGGCATAAAGTCCACATCAGGTTTGGCCTCTGCGGCCGCTACGACGGTTGCCAACAATACGGTGTTGCCCATGCGAACCGTCACTGCACCGTCAGCCTGCTTGGCAAGCTTTCCCGTCTCGATGGTGATCTCTCTGCCATCAGGGAGTTTGACGGTCTTGGTAATGACATTCATAAATGTTTGAATAACTGTGATGAAAAATATTGCTTAGTCAGCGTTGTTGTTGTCTCGATTAACTCGCTATAATTCGGGCAAATTTACTCAAAGATATCCACTTGTGCGTCAGTTTTGTCCGGAAAGAGCAATAAAAAAGAACCAACCGTCGGCAATTCCGCTTCGGGTTGGCTCTAAAAAAAGGGGGAGGGAAAGTTGCGGAGGACGGACTCGAACCATCGACCTCCGGGTTATGAGCCCGGCGAGCTACCACTGCTCCACTCCGCGATCTATTTTTTTGTTTGCACTGCAAAGGTACCAAACTTTTGGCAGTCGTCCAAATCTTTTTCATACAGACCGAAAAAAACTTCCCGGTCTGTACCATTTTCCCTCCTCGGTACGGCCTACATTTTCTTCCCGGTACGTACCCCCGGAGCGTCACCTCTTGCTTCCCTTGAAGAGCAGATAGGCGATGCGGCTCGAGAGCCAGCCGATGAGCAGGATGACGCCCGCCACAAGGACAATGTCCCCGAGTCTCAAATCCACGGGATAGGCGTCAAGGAGGAAGGACCCGGCACCGCTGCCGCCGCCCAGTTTGAGCCACCCATAGGCGTCCTGAGCCAAGACAAGGAGGATGCCGAGCGGCACGCCGATAAGGACGCCCGTGACGGACAGGAGCCAAGCCTCGAGGACGACGATGTTATCGATGGTCCCGGGTCTCGCACCGAGGACTGCAAGGACCGCGGAGTCTTCCCTTTTTTCGATGATGAGCATCCCCAGCGTGGAGACGACACTGAAGAGGGAGAGCAGGAGGACAAAAAGGAGAAGGAGGACAGAGACCCATTTCTCGACATTAAGGACACGGTATATCTCGGGGTGCTGTGCCCTCTTGTCTTTGAGGACAAACCCCTCCGGCAGGGCGTCCGCAATCTTTTCGGACTCGCGAGCGAGCTGCGAAGGGAGGGCAAGGAAGCTCACTTCGTCGCCCTCATAGAGGAGCAGATCCCTCAGTGTCTCAATAGAGACATACCCGAGCGTGCGGTCTTCCTTTTGGTCTACCCGAAAGACGCCCCCCACAAAGAGTTCTTTGGACAAAAATCCCCTCTGGGGCATCACGGGAGAGATACGCCCCAAGCGCTTGGGCAGCGTGAGTACAAGCGGCTCCACGTAGCCCGCTCCGGTGCCGAGGTTGGCGGCCACACCTATGCCGATGACCGCGCCCGGAGCGTCGGGTGAGCCGAGATCCCAATCTCCCTCGAAGACCGCAGGACGGATGGAGACGGCAGAGAGGTAGATGCTGTCCACGCCAATAAGCTCTATGGGCTGGCTATTGCCCTCATAGGAGGCCACAGCCTCCCCTTTAAGCACAGGCGCCGCACCGGGGAGAGAGACCGACGAAGCACGGAAGACGGATCCGTCTTTTTTCTCAACGACATACTCAGGAGAAAGCGCGGAGAGCTGGCTGTCCGTAAAGACTTCGAAGCCGTTAAAGACGCTGAGCACCGCCACCATAGCCAGAGCGACGAGGGCAATGCCCATAACCGAAATGGACGCAATGACGTTGACCGCCGCGGCACTTTTTCCAGAAAAAAAGTAGCGAAGCGCTATGAAGAAAGAAAAAGCGGCGCGGCTTGTCCCGGTCATTCCTCAGACTCGGAGTGTCGAAGGAGCTCGTCTATGCGACGGGCTTCAAGGAGGCTGTTATCCTCGGTAAAAAAGAGCTCTGGGATACGTCTGAGTTGGCTCTTCATCCTCCGACCCATTTCTCCGCGGAGGAGAGACGCATTTGCTTTGATGAAAGCTTTCAGCTCCTCCTTCTTTGCGTCGGGAAAATAGGAGAGGAAGACACGCGCACTGGAGAGGTCGGGATTGAGCCGCACCTCCGTGACGGAGATCATCTCTCCGCTGTGGCGCTTTTGCGTCTCGAGACGGAGTATCTCGCCGAGTTCTTTCTGAATGAGACGGGCCACTTTGGTCGTCCTGAGATTATCCATTGTATCGTTATTCTTATGTTTATTTGACAGAGATGAGCGTAAGCCCGTCACGGATGGGGAGGATGACTTGCTCCACTCTTGGGTCGTCCCGTACAAGGTCATTAAAAGCCCTTATGCCCTCAGTCTGAAGGTCGCGGGCATCGGGATCCGTCACTTTGCCGCCCCATAGCACGTTGTCTGCGAGGACGAACGCCCCGCTCCCGAGCTTCGGGATGATGGCCTCGTAATACTCTGTGTAATGTCTTTTATTGGCATCAATGTAGACCAAAGTCGTCTCCGAAAGGTCAATCCGACCGGACTCGACCAAGGAGGTCGCGTCACCGAAGAGCAGATCCACTTTTTGCTCCACCCCCGCATCCCGGAGACTCTTACGGATGAAAGGCTCGAGATCCGGGTCTATCTCCACCGTCACTACTCTTCCGCCGTCCTCCAAGCCCCGTGCAAGAGCGATCGTGGCATAAGCCGCGAACGTCCCCAGCTCCAGTATCCGCTTCGGGCGAAGCATCCGGACAAGAAACGTGAGGAGAAGACCCTGGAGATGACCCGAGACCATCCTCGGATAGACGAGCTCCTGCTCCGCACGACTCACCACGCTTCGGAGGTCGTCCGCTTCCGGTGTGGAGTGAGCCGAGATGTAGTGTTCGAGCTCAATCTCCCTCAATGTGCTCCGGAACTTCCTCTGGGTGCTGTGCGGCATAGTACTCTATGGCCTCTTTGACGCGGTTGATGGTCAGTGTCGTCGTGCCTGTTTCGTCCGAGAGCATCCCGCCGACGTATGCGACCAAGTCGTTTTCGCGGAGCATACCGCGGCCAAGCAGCTCTCTAAGGGTGTCGTAGTAAAAGATGCCCTTGTCTCCGCCGGTATTCTTGCGGTAAAAGGCGTGCACGCCGTACGAGAGGGAGAGCTCACGGCACTTGCGCTCATCGAAGCAGATGGCATAAATCGGGGCATTACCGCGGTACGAAGCGAGGCTTCGTGCCGTCAGCCCGCTAAAGGTGTCGTTGATAATGGCCTTCACGCCGAGCTGATCCACACTGCGGACGGTCTGCTTGGCGATGAAGCCGGTGATGTCGATCTCGTTTTTGGACGCGCTGGGCTTAATCTTCTTGTCCGTCCACGTCTTATGCTGCTCGGCTTCGCGGATGATGGCTGCCATGGTGCGTACTGCCTCCACGGGATATTTGCCGCTGGCAGTCTCTCCGGAGAGCATAACGGCGTCGGTATTCATCATAATGGCTCCGGAGACGTCCGAGACTTCGGCTCTCGTGGGTCTGGGGGAGGTCATCATGGTGTGCAGCATCTGGGTAGCGACGATCACGGGTTTCTTTTTGGCGATGCACTTGCGCACCATTATGGATTGAAGGGCGGGTATCTTCTCGAACTCAAGCTCGATGCCGAGGTCTCCACGGGCCACCATTATGCCGTAGCTGGCGTCTATTATCTCGTCGATATGGTCGATGCCCTGTTGGTTTTCGATTTTGGAGATGATCTTTATCGGGCTCTTGTGTTCGTCGAGGATACGCTGTATCTCCAGCACGTCCTCTTTGCTTCTCACGAAAGAGTGGGCGATGAAGTCCACGCCGTGATCGATGGCATAGAGTATGGCGCGGTGGTCTTTTTCGTTGAGTGCGGGGAGCTTGAAATGCGCTCCGGGGACATTCACGCTCTTACGCGAGCCCACGACGCCGTCGTTAAGGACGGTGCAGCGAAGGAGGTCTCTCTCCTTTTTGACCACAAGGAGGTCTATAAGACCGTCATCAATGAGGATGTGGTGACCCTCAGCCACGTCGTTGACGAAGCCGGCGTAGTTCACGGACAGCACTTCGTGCGTCGACGTCTGAAGGGGGTTGGCAGCGATCGCGACCTCCTCGCCGGTCTTGTAGACGAGCGGCTCATCGGTGCCCGTGGTGCGCACTTCGGGGCCCTTGGTATCCATCAGGATGCCCACTTTGTTGGAGACGGAGCGGACGTTTCGGATAACCCTGTCGTAGCCCTCTTCCGTCATATGTGCGGTATTCATCCGCACGACATTCACGCCCTCTGCAATCACCTGCTTGAGGAAATCCACGTCGCACCTCAAGTCCGAGATGGTAGCGACTATCTTTGTTGCTTTATGTACCATATTAAATCTCTGTTCTTCTCTATGTTCAAACTTCAAAATTGCTCTTGTCTGCACCCCTCGCTTCACCGCCTTGCAAGCAAATGCGCGACGGCGAGCCGGTACCCGTCCAAGCCGAAGCCCGAGAGCATTCCTTCGCAGACAGGCGTCAGCACGGAAGTGTGACGGAATTCGTCTCGCGCCGCGATGTTGGTGATGTGCACCTCTATCACCGGCACGTGCACCATCGCGACGGCATCACGGATGGCATAAGAGTAGTGGGAATAGGCTCCGGCGTTGAGCACGACACCGATGGCTTCGCCGTCCACGCCGCTTTGGAGGTAATCGATGAGGTCACCTTCGTGATTGGACTGATAATAGACGAGATCCACGCTCGGGAAAAGCGCCCGCAGGCGCTCCAGATAATCCTCAAAAGCGGTACTGCCGTACAGCTCCGGCTCACGAGAGCCGAGCCTATTGAGGTTGGGACCATTGATGATGTGAATCGTGCGCATTGCTTTTTCTGCTCTTCGGGAGGGGAAGTCTGCCGGCGGTCGCCGCCCTACCCTCCTTGCTTCAAGAAAACTTTCCGACGTTACAAAGGTACCACTTTTTTCCTCCCCTTATTTGCCGCCTCAATTTTGGTACGTGCAAGAAAAGAATCCGGTACCGTACAAGACTTCCGTCCGGGTCAGACCGGGAAAAACTTTTTGGCCTGTATCTCCTCCGCGGCGGGGAGGTACCCCCATAAAATGAGAAAAGGATGTCTCACGACATCCCAATTCTTTCTTGTTTAACCTTTAATCTAATACTATTATGAAAAAACCACGATGCAAAGGTAATGGGTTTTTCTGACATATGCAAGCTTTTCGTGAGAAAAATGCACTTTTTCTTGCCTTATCCCCCAAATATTGCACTTAAAAGCGACTTTTTACATATTCTACAGCAGAAAAATGCATTTTTCGGGAGGCAAAACCGCTTCCGACGCCCCCGGGAAATCGGGAGCCCAATCCGTCACTTATCAGCAGATCACATCCGCTCTTCGACTCAAAAGGGGTATATTTGCGAGGTATCGGACGTGTGTGCCGGGTTGCCGCAAATCTCTTTTGAAAATAACAGTATCACCATTTAGTTGCCGAAGCAAGTATGAACCCAAGGAGCCTGTATTCCATAGAACAGCTGGGAGAGGACGATATCCTCAAAATTCTAAGAACGGCGCGCTTTTTCGAGCAAGCGCCCAATCAAGATTTTCTCCAAGGGAAAGTGGCGGCTACCCTTTTCTTTGAGCCAAGCACACGGACACGTCTCAGCTTCGAGACGGCAGTCAACCGTCTCAGGGGACGCGTCATCGGGTTTCAGGATCCGAAGAACTCGAGCTCTGTGAAGGGCGAAAGTCTCTACGACACCATCCGGATGGTCTCCAATTACGCCGACATCATCATTATGCGCCACTTCCTCGAAGGAGCAGCCAAGTATGCGAGCGAAGTGACGGACGTACCCGTGATCAACGCCGGTGACGGCGCGAACCAGCACCCCAGCCAGACACTGCTGGACCTCTACTCCATAGCTACGACGCAAGGGACACTGAGAGACCTCACGGTGACGATGGTAGGCGACTTGAAGTACGGCAGGACGGTACACTCGCTGATCTCGGGGCTGAGCCATTTTTCGCCGAAGTTCATCTTCGTGGCGCCTGAGCAACTGGCGCTGCCCGACGAGTATGTGGAGTACTGCGACGAGCACGGCATCCCCGCCGACTACACCCTCGACCTCTCTCCCGAAGTCATCAATGCCACAGATATCCTCTATATGACCCGCGTGCAGAGGGAACGCTTCACGGACGAAGAGGACTACGAAGCGATAAAGAATGCGTTCGTCCTCAAGGCGTCTATGCTCGAAGATGCGAAGGAAAACATGCGGATCCTCCACCCTCTGCCCCGCGTGGGTGAGATCGCCATGGACGTAGACCACACACCGCACGCCTACTATTTCACGCAGGCGCAAAACGGTCTCTACGTACGCGAGGCGCTGATTTGTCGCGGACTGGGGATAGAGGTGGGCTGAGACTCATTCCAAAGGCTCGAGCCCGTAATTTTTGCGGGCAAAATCGACCATAAACGCATAGGCGGCTTCGTGGTCGTTGGGGATGATGCCGTCCAAAATCGCCTCTTTTATCGCTTCCTTGATGAGCCCGACTTCCCGCCGGGGCTCCAGTCCGTATGTGGCCATAATTTCTTCGCCTTTGACAGGGGGCTGGAAGTTGCGGATGCGGTCTTTCTCTTCGATCTCTTTGAGCTTCTCGCGAACGAGGGCGAAGTTGTCGAGGTATTTGCGGACTTTGTCGGGATTTTTGCTCGTCAGGTCACTTTCGCAAAGCGTCATCAGGTCGTCGATGTCGTCGCCTGCCTCGAAGAGGAGCCTCCGGACGGCAGAGTCGGTGACCCCTTCGTCTGCAAGCTGGGCGGGACGCATATGGAGACGGACGAGCTTCTGGACGTACTTCAGGCGCTCGTCAAGCGGCAGTTTGACGCGTCGGAAGATCTTGGGGAGCATCTTCATTCCCACGAAGTCGTGGTTGTAAAAGCTCCAACCCGCCCCGGGGGTGAACTTCTTGACGATGGGCTTGCCCACGTCGTGAAAAAGAGCCGCCAGTCTCAGCTCTTCTTTGTCCGAGCGTTCGGCCAATTGATCCACCACGGTTATCGTGTGGTAAAAGTTATTTTTATGTCCGATGCCGTCCCGCGTCTCAGCGCCCATAAGGGCAGAGATCTCCGGGAGGTAGAGCGGCATCAGCCCCGTCTCCTGCATCAGACCGAGACCGACGGAAGGCTTTCTTGAGGCCATAATCTTGAGGAACTCCGTCGTCACCCGCTCCATGCTTACGATCTTGAGCCGATCCGAGTTGCGGCGAATCGCTTCCTTGATGTCCTCCGGGACGGTAAAGCCGAGCTGAGCAGCGAAGCGCACCGCCCTCATCATACGGAGGGGATCGTCCGAGAACGTGACGTCCGGATCAAGCGGTGTACGGATAAGGCCTCTCTCGAGGTCTTCAAGGCCGCCGAACGGGTCGTGGAGGATGCCTTTCCGGGGACCGTTTAGCGTAATTGACAGGGCATTGATGGTGAAATCTCTCCGTTTCTCGTCATCATCAAAGCTGCCCTCTTCGACGATCGGGTTCCGGCTGTCGGCACGGTAACTCTCGCGCCGGGCGCCGACGAACTCCAACTCCAAGCCGCGGTACTTGACCTGTGCGGTGCCGAAGTTTCGGAAGAGCGTGACGCGCGCCCTCTTCCCAAGCTTTTCTTTCAGTTGCTCCGCGAGAAGAAGTCCGCTGCCTTCGGTCACGAAGTCGAAGTCGGACGTAGGGCGGTCGAGGATGAGATCGCGCACCGTGCCGCCGACGACCCGTAGCTCCTGTCCAAGTGCGTCCGCTGAGCTCTCGAGGGCGGCGTATAGGTCGCGACCAAATAGTTCGTACAGTTTATCGGAGAGATGCCTATCGAGGTTCTCTTTTTGCATCGTCTGAGTCGTTTAGGTTGAGTGGGGAGAAAGGCGGGACGGGGTCCGGGAGGTTCAGCGTCCGGGCCACGATGTACTCGGGTCGTTCCTTCACTTCGTCAAAGATGAGGGAGACGTAGCTCGAGAGCATCCCGAGCGATATGAGCTGTATGCCGGCAAAGAACGCGATGAAGAAAACGATCGAAGACCAGCCAGCTTCCGGGTGGGTGAAGCCGAAGACCTTGCCCAAAATGACCCACAGTCCGAGGAGGACAGCGAGAAGGACGGTGATGTAGCCCAGGCTCATCGCAAGCTTTAGGGGTTTGTGGGAGAAGTGCTGCATCGCGTTCACGGCGAGAGACACCATCTGGCTGAGGGAATACTTCGTCTTCCCTGCGAGGCGGGCTTCGCGCCGGTATTCGAGCGGAGCTTGGGTGAAACCGAGCCACGAGATCAGCCCGCGGATATATTTGTTATGCTCGGGGAGGGAGCGAAAGGCGTCCAAGACGCTTTTGTCCATCATACGGAAGTCCCCGGTGTCTACGGGCAGCGGCACTTCGCTCATCTTATTGAGGATTCGGTAAAAAGCCTTGGCGCTGGCTTTTTTGAACCACGTCTCGCCCTGTCTCTCCGACCGCACGCCGTAGACCACGTCGACCTCGCTGTCCCGCATTCGTCGGTACATCTCGGGGATTACTTCGGGCGGGTCTTGGAGGTCGGCATCCATAGAGACGGCGAGGTCTGTGTGACAGTACCGCATCCCGGCGGTGAGGGCAGGCTGGTGACCGAAGTTTCGGGAGAGGTGGATGACTTGCACCGCACCGGGGTCTTTTTTCGCCAAGTCATTAAGGATAAAAGGGGTGCGGTCTCTGCTGCCGTCATTGACGAAGAGAATGAAGCCCTCGACCCCGAAATCCGCTCTCATCCCCTCCAGCATACTTTTGACGCGGGCATAGCACGCGGAGAGTACCTGTTCCTCGTTGAAACACGGGATAATGACGGTGAGGGTGGCGGTCTTTGCGGACATAGCGGATAAGCGGGATGCTACTTATGGAAGACGACGAATTTGTTGAGCAAAAAGTTTGCCCCGGTGTAGACGACCATTGCGATCAGCTGCCGAGGGTACGGCGGGATGGCGTCCACTTCCTTCAAGCCCAAAAGCACCAGTAGCTGAATCACGTAACAGATGCCGAAAGCGAGCATAAATCCGATGAAATTTCGCCACGAAAAGGCGCTCTTGAACGTCCACCTGCTATTGAAGACGAAGCTATTGACGAGCCCTGCCGCGTACCCTATGGCGTTGCTTGCCACGGGACTCATCCCCCACAGCTCTTGGCATACGTAAATCACCAGCGCCGTAATGAGCGTATTGAGCACGCCCACAGCGCCGTATTTAATCAATTGCCCGAGAGTTTGCCGACCGGACGGCATCGTACTGCTCACAGTCTCTTTTCTCTAACCTAAAATGCGATGGACGCGTACAAAGTTACGATTTTATTTCGGAGTTCATCACCCTCCGGTAGCGTCCGTACAGCAAGGCGCCGAGTGTGGTCAGTCCCACAGGGAACCCGCGCCACACGCCCATCACGCCCCACTCCAAGACGAAGCCGAAGACATACCCCACGCCGACCGTCATCACGGCGTACGAAAAGAGCGCCGCCCATGCGGTAAACTTCACGTCGTGGAGTCCGCGGAGGGCGTTGCTGTACAGAATCTGGAAGATGTCCCCGGGCTGGTAGACGCAGAGGATGAAGATAAGCTCCGCCACCAGTACGAGAACCGCCTCGTCACTCGTAAAGATGCGTCCGATCTGCGTGCGAAAGAGGAGCAGAGCGAGGACAAGGACAAGGGCGAGTGCGAAGTGGAGGGCAAGACCGCTTTTCACGGTGTGCTCGATCGCTTTCTTTTTCCCGAGCTCATAGAAGTACCCCACCCGTATCGACACCGCGCTCGAGAGACCGTAGTAGACCATAAAACCGAGCGTAGAGAGAGTGTTGACCACTTGGTGCGCCGCCAGCGGCACCGCCCCGAGCCACCCGATCATCACCACCGCGATGGAAAAAGAGCCACTCTCGAGCCCCATCTGCATACCGGAGGGGAGACCGAGGCGGGTAAGGTCGGAGAGCGCTGCCCGCTCCACACGACCCTCCGTGCTACCCGTCTCCTCGAAAATCTTGTGAAAGCGTTTCGTGCGGTGCACGGCGTACATCAGGAGGAAGAGCATCACGAATCGGGACAAAAGCGTGGAGAGACCGGCCCCCACAAGCCCTAACTCCGGAAAGCCGAAAACACCGTATATCAGTAGGTAATTGAAGACGATATTGACGACGTTGGAGATCAAAATAGACCGCATACTCACCATCGTCTGCTCCACGCCGTCGGTGAACTGCTTGTAGGCGTTGAAGACCATCAGCGGAATGATGCTCACGAGGTGAATGAGGAAATAGGGGCGTATCAGGGGCAGAAGCTCCACGGGCTGCTTGAGCCACTCGATCTGCCAGAAAAAGAGCCCCATCACCAGAGTTAGAAAGACCCCTACGAGGACGTTCGCAAAAACGGAACTCTCCAGCAGCGTCCTCAGCCGACCGTTCTTGGTGGCATAGCTGCCCGCTACAAGGGGTGTCAGTCCGTAGCTAAACCCGATGCCGAGGATAAAGGCGAGATTGATGAAGTTATTGACAAAAGAGGCGGCGGCGAGCTCGGACGTGCCGTAGTGCCCCACCATAATGTTGTCGACGAAGCCGACGAGTATCACCCCCAGCTGCCCCAGCATAATCGGCGTGCCGAGCCGGAGGATGGACTTCGCATGGTCATTGGTTAAGTATGTCGTCATTATTTTGGCAAAGAATGGTTTACTATCCCGGATTTGCACAATAATCCCCGACAATAGAACCCTATTGCCGGGGATAAATGTCGATTCAAAAGTGACTCCTATAGGATTCAAACCTATAACCTTCTGATCCGTAGTCAGATGCTCTATTCAGTTGAGCTAAGGAGCCGGATGTCTTTTTTGTTTCGTGTTGCAAAGGTACCACCATTTTTTCATACTTCCAAACGTTTTTCCGGTACAGACCAAAAAATTCTTTTTGGTCCGTGTCTCCTTTCCTTCTCGGTCAGACCGACGAAAAGTTTTTGGCCTGTACCTCCCCGCACCCCCTCTCCTTCTGCTCATTTTACGTATTTGAAGCATTACGCAACGCCTCGCAGAAGCGTTTCCTGTTAAAAGATATAATGAGGGGGAAATTTGGGGTATTATTTAGTACATTTGCCGTATGCGGTTTGGACTCCGGTTTGCCCCGTGCGGCAATAGTGAGCGCACTCCGCACAGCCAAATGCACGACACCAGAAGATGAGACATGATTTTTCCCGCCGGTTTCGACACCCCGGCGCCATTATATTTTCCCTGTTTGTACTGTTCTGCTCCTTCGGAATCTCCCTGCCGGCTCAGACAGAGGACAGTGAGTACGACATCCCCGCTCTCCCCATCGACCCATCGGTGCGGATGGGCGTTTTGGACAACGGTATGACCTACATCCTTAGGCGAAACGAGACGACGGAAAAAGGCAAGGCCAACTTCTATCTCGTCTGCAAGACAGGCTCTCTCCGTGAGCGCGACGGGGAAGAGGGAATGGCTCATTTTATCGAGAAAATGGCGTATGGCGGCACACTGCACTTCTCCGGAGACAAACTGGTCGATTTCTTTAAGAAGAACGGTCTCGTCGGCGCGGACAAGCTCGGCTCCGAGACTTTTTACGACCGGACGATCTACCGCATCGAGGATGCATCCACCGCGAGACAGTCGTTTGCGGACTCGCTGATCTTGGTACTCAGAGACTGGGCAGGCGGGATGCTCCTCACGCCGCAGTCTGTGTCCGAAACGAAAACCAATATACTCGGAAGCTGGACCTCTTTCGTGACCCCGCAGGAGGCACTCAGAGCGAAGACCATCGCCGAACTGCTCCCGGAAGGGCATCTCTATGCCCGGCGCCCTCCCTTCGGCACCAAGGCGTCCGTGGAGGCTTTCACGCCCGAAATGGCTACCGCCTTCTACAAGAAATGGTACCGTCCCTCCAACCAAGCCGTCATCATCGTAGGGGACATCGATTTGGATAAGACGGAAGAAGCCATCGAGCGGGTGATGAAGTACTCCGGCAGCCGGGATAAGTCCGCCGTCCCGGAGCCGGTCTTTATCCCGGAGCTGGACGCGCCAAAAGGGGTAGTTCTCTCTTCACCGGTAATTAACCGATCCGAGCTCACGATCTCGTGGATCAGCAAATCGCTTCCGCCCGCCATCGCGTCATCGGCCGCCAGTTTGCTCAAAGACTACTACATCCGTCTCATCACCCTAATGCTCAACGAGCGCCTCAAAGACCTCGCTTTCCTGCCCGAACCGCCTTTCGAGAGCGCCGAGATCGGCTACGGTCCCTATCTGGGGTTGGCAGCCAACGAAGATGCACTCTGCCTCAAAGCGTCGCTGATTACGGGTTCGGACTACGACGACGCTCTCAAAGCACTGATTACGGAAGTAAAGCGCGCCGTAGAGCACGGCTTTACCCACGCCGAATTCGACTTTGCGAAAAGGCGGATCATCGAGGAGTATGACCTGAGGTTCACTAAGCTCAAAGAGACCTCCAATAAGTATTTTGCCGACAAATACGCCGCTTACTTTGTCTCCAGCGGCTACATCCCGGGCATAGAGCTGGAGCAAAAACTCGTCTCGCGCATCTCCGAGCAAGTCACCCTCAAAGACGTCAACGACAACCTCCAATCGATTATCTCCGGGCCGAACACCTCCATCCTGCTGACCCTACCGGAGGGCGGGACAGGGATTCTGACGCCTTCGGGAACCCGTCTGGCGAGTATGTACAGACGCGACTACGACAAGGCGACGGAGCCGTATACGCCCTTCGTCATACCCGATTCGCTCTACGTCAAAGTACCGGAGCCGAAAGGGTATCTTCTCTCGGAAGACCGTGATCTCGAATATGGAGCCACGCGCTGGCGACTCTCCAACGGCGCCACAGTGTATCTCCTACCCACAAAGAATTCTCTCGGGGAGGTAGTGATCAAAAGTGTTGCGGAGGGCGGCTTCATTTTGGCCGATGCCCAAAAAACACCTATCGCAGTCCAAGCGATCAACAACGGTCTACTCCAGGAGCTCGGACTCGGGATCTATCCGCCTCTCGTACTCAAGAAGTTTGTGGACAATAGCACCATCCGCCTTGAAAGCTCGATGCGCCTCACCGAAGACCTCGTCCAAGGTCGGGCGCTGAAGAAAGACCTCCCGGACCTTTTCAAGCTCCTCTATCTCCGACTCTCCCGTCCCCGATTCAAAGAAGAGGACTTCTCGAGGACAAAAAATATCGAGTTGCGGTATCTCCGCTCGTCGGAGTACCGACCGGCTCCGGATGCCGTGCTCAAAGACAGTCTCCGCCGGGCTATGTACCCGGATCAAAAAGTGTACGGTACTTTTGTCGAAAGAGACCTCGCCAAGTTCAAACTCAAAGACTTGGAGCAAGTGTATCACAATCACTATGGGGACGCAAGCCGGATGACCTTCTTCATCGTCGGCGACTTCGAGCCCGCAGAGATTCAGCCCCTTGTGGAAAGATATCTTGCCTCTCTGCCATCGGATTTCGGCGCGGATGACGAGAAAGGATACGACCCTCAGGGCTTCCCTACTCGGAGTACCTATATGCGGGTCACTTCAGAAGGCAGCTCCCGGTACGCCGGCTCTGCGAATGTGTTTGTCGGCACAGCCAAGCGCACGCTCAAAAACGCGATCATCTACGAGCTCATCTCCGACGTCATCCTTCGTCGCTACTCCCGTATGGTCGCCACGGAAGAGGTCCTCTCTCGCGACTTCGGGGTACGCTCGAGCGTGACGGACTGGTCGCCCGGGGGCTCCTCGTATGTCACATTCTCTCTCCACGCCGATCCGTCCCACATCGACTCCGTGACCGATAACATCATCGGACGCATCAAGAGTCTCGCGGTGAACGGGATTGAGGAGGACGATTTCCGCGGTGCCGTGCAGCATCTGGGGGAGACACACGCCAAGGATTTGCGCGACAACGGTTTTATGACCGAAGCCCTCCAAACCTTTTTCCTCAAAAACGAGGACCGCACGAAAGATTACCTCTCCATCCTCAAGAGCATCACACGCGATGAGACGAATGAGGCACTCAGAGACCTGGTCAATCACAACGTCCTGGTTCAAGTCAAAGTCGTCTCCCAAGGGTTGCCCGAAGAAGCACGCCAATAGTAGGTTCCTGAACCTTCTCTATGTCCCAAACGAACGAATCCCAATCACACCCTTCTCTCTCCCCCGGCAACCGCTCCGTCTGGTACGACCGCTACGGCAACCCCGTAACGCCGGAAAATCCGCGGGAGAAGACTTTCTCCGGCGCGTCTCCCCATTCGAGGAGGAGGCGCCGCACCGTAATCAGTCCGAAACAGACCGAAGCCGAAGCCGAAAAAGAGCCTTATGAGGCGCCAAAAGCGGAGACCGGGCCGGAGACTGTCCCCCCTTCCGTGCCGATCGAAGAGGAGGTCGTAGCAGAGCCTGTCGCCACGAGTATCCCCGAAGACGACTCCGAAGCGGCACCGGAAGCCGAGCCGGAAGAAGCTTCGGAGGAAGAAGTCTCCGAAGTCAAAGCGGCACCCCGACAGAAAAAGAAGAGAAGCGGTCTCGCTTCTTTTGCCACCCTGTACCTAATGCCGCTCTGCGTTCTTGTGGCAGGCGGTGCGATGCTCTTCGGAAGGGAACCGGCACCCGAGCTACCCGTCTACGATATGTCTGCCATAGAGGCGCACCGCCCCTACACCTATATCGGCAGCTTCAATCGGGACTTCTCCGACCTTAATGACCTCCAGCTCATAGCCGCCAAGCGCATCGGCATCCGTCCGGCTGCGACACGGGCAGAGCTGAGGACGCGGGACGGGCTCGTCCCGGTCTCGGAGTCCCCGTCGCTAACCATCGACAAGTTAACCCATTCGGAGGCGCTCTTGGTGCCCGAGGCAGCAGTCCTTCTCAACGAGATAGGGGCAAAGTTCACGTCCGTACTCTCCGACGCCCACCTCCCGCTCTACTCGATCATCGTCACGAGCATCACCCGCACCGACGAAGATGTCCAAAAGCTTAGGAGGGGTAACGGCAATGCGTCCGACAACTCGACGCACGCCTACGGTACCACGTTCGATATCTCATGGCGGCGGTTCCAAAAGGTCGACCCGAATGACCCGAGAAATCTCTCCGAAGAGGAGCTCAAGCACCTCCTTGCCATCGTACTGGACGACTTTCACGACGCGGGGCGGTGCTACATCAAGCACGAGCGGTACCAAGCCTGCTTCCACATCACCACCATCAAGTAAGTGAGCAGTCGGCAGTCAGCAGTTGGGAGGCTCAGGGCGTGCCCTGTGCAGCCAGCAGTCAGCAGTGTAACCTGGGCGCTGATCCGGTACAGACCGAGAAACTTTCCTCGGTCTGTACAAAAAAGGAAAGAGATACGGACCGGGACAAACTTCTCGGTCCGTATCTCACGTGGTGAGACCTCTATGCGCAGGTCTCAAATAAATAGGATTCGTAGAAGAGATTGATGAGGAGGGGATTTTAGAAGAGCCCCTCTATCACGTATCGGCTGTCGACGCCACTCACGACGTCCAGCCCTTTGTTGGAACCTCCGGACCAAGTAAAGATGGATATTTTCACATCCGGGTCAAATGTGGTCGTAAAGAGCTTCGCAAGTTCCCGATAACCGGAGCCTTCCACATTGATGGCCTCGGGGAAATTTTGCTTTTGCCAATCGGTCGGGATTAACTGATAGACGTTGCCTTCCACGTGAACCAGGTGACACTGTAAATCAATGCGATCCGTATTTTGACTCCAAAAATAAAGGGTACGTACGCCGTCATTAAACTCGCCGAAACCGAACTCGGCAAACTGCGCACCAAAATAGGCATTTGCATCGGAGAGTATATCTGAGAACGGAGCCCAAGCCCAATCGGAGGGTGCCCAAAGCCAACCTTTGACATCGGGTTCGGGTCTCAATACCCCCGGAAGATTCCCATTGATATTAAGGACGACGTCCGGATCATTGACCGCATAAAAAGGTGAGAAATCATCTTTACGCGTGAACTCGGAATACTCTTTTCCACCGATAATAATAGGCTTCTCGGACTTAAAGCCGCCGGGAATCTCACTGATGACATAACTGGTCTTTGTTCCATGCTTATCCGTAACGTTTAGGGTTACCGAATTCTCATAAGTGCCGGAAACAAGATCGCCTTTTGGCGCATCAAATGTAAACTCACCAACCGGCACACCTTTTACTTCGACGGTCCGGTAATTATAACCGTTGCTATTCCCAAGACTCTGGGCAAAACTCTCGACTTTCCCGGCCAATTGATTGACGTCAGGCACCTTGGATAGAGGAACCAGCTTGAACGTCTTATCGCCATCCTTAAGACCTCTCAGGACTACCGAATCTTTACTTGCAGATAAGACTTGAAATTCGATATCTCCGCCGTAGGTCTGACCTAATCTTTTCTGCCGGTCACTGTTGCTTCCTGTGTGATCAGTCAGAATGATGGGATCCGCCAACTTAGTAAACAGCCCATACGTATCAAAAGAGAGCACTGCACCTCTCTGCATGGTATACTTGTATGTACTGGTTTCAGGTTTTGTGGCAAAGTCGGTCCAAATGGTTACTTTATTGCCTTTTTCAAACTTAAACTGCACCTCAAAAACCTTATCTCTTTGAGTGGTGTAGGTGCCGCCCCATCCGTACTCGGCAGACGTGAGGACGTCGTCCGTCGTGTTAATCAGATCAACCACTCGATCCGAGGCCGACTTCTCGAAAAGAAGATCTTCTCTATTGGAGCAGCTCGAAAACGAGAGGCTTCCCAAAAGGGATATTATGAGCACTGATGCAGTCGGTTGCAAGAATTTTTTCATCATATCGTTTCGATACATTTATCGTCTAACATTATAGTGATGAGCGCTTAGTGGGCATCTACTCTGAGATGCTCGTGTGCCCCATCGCATGTGAATTTGGATACCACCGAAGAGGGTACAGCTCCCGTCATACCGTACTGCAGGACATACTTATCCACAGCGGTAAGCCCCGATGAGGTCGCTCTCGGGCGTGCGTATGCGTCAAGGTTCGAGAAGACGACATTCATCCTTTTCTGGACGATATTGTGAAGCGTCCGGAAGTCGATGTCCCAAGCGCTCTTGAGATAGTCGTTGATGATCGCCTGCTTCTTCTGGATGGCAGTGCGAGCCGAGTTCACCGTCGCCACGGCTGTAGCATCGGCGATCTGCTTCTGTTCTTCCGCGGATTTGCCTTCGTTCTTTGCAGTTTCTGCTGCCTCTTTGGCTTTTTCGCTGCCATCTATGCCCGCAAGCATCTCTTTCCAACCGTCATCAGAGAGGACAAGGTAATAAGTAAGCGTCTCGACGAAGTCTTCGTCCTTATTCATCCGGGCATAGTCGCTGACAAAACCTTGTTCACGGGACTGTTTGAATCGGAGTGGTTCGTTGTCTTGCGGATTAAACCACTGAGCAGTATATCCTTCGGGTGTCACTTTTTCGAACGTCTCGGGATAGAGCTTATTTTGGTGGAGGATGTGGGAAAACTCATGAAACATCGTGTGAAGGAACCGTCCTAATTGCTCGGTGTCTTGCCAATAGTTGATCCCGTAGAGGATGATTTTACGACCGCCTTCGGCTTGACCCAATTTCCTCACGCCGTTATCTCCATACGCCCACTCTCCAAGAAGTTGGATCTGCTTGGGAATGTAGGTTCGGATGAAGTCACCGGAATTGGCGAACATACGCGAGTTATCGTAAATGTCAATGTAAGACTTCACGAAGACCTCGTCAAGCACCTTCATAAAAGGCACCACATTTTCCCTGAGGGGAGGAATGATATTGTAGCCATAGTCCGTCTCCACATCCGCATACCTCCAGATGACTTGGATATTGTAGGGAGCCGTTATGTTTTCGGACAGCCAGGTGTCCGTCTCATTAGCCTCAGTCTTGAGGGCTTCTTTGTACTTGATGAAGTCCACATCAAGCTCGGATTCCGGCTTGGAGCAACCGGTCGCAAGGACAATCGAGACCGCTGCGGCAAGCAGACTTCTGTATGATATAATGTATTTCATGATAGGGGGCTTTAGTTCGCTTTTTCAAGTAATGAAAGATCGGATTTTTCGTAACCGGGGTTAGGTTCTATATTGTACCCAAGCACGGACGAGGGTACCTGGAACGCATATCTCGGGTCGCCTGCCTCAAGTGTGACTTCTTCGCTCTTGGAGTCGTTTGCACTCTGAAGCACGTGCTTCACAGGGAGGTTATAGTGGCGGATGTCAAGCCAGCGAAGACCCTCTTGGATGAAGAGTACTCTTCTGAGATCGGCGTATGCCTTTGCGTATGCCGTTTGGGTTTCATTCAAGGGGTAAAACGGCTTGAAGACACGAGTGTCGGATGAGTAGAACTTCGTGATCTTGTCTGTCGTCACCATATAACGCTGGTCGGTGGGGGAGAAGTTCACGAAGAACTTGGAGACAAAGTCTCTGAGCGTGCTGTTGGCTTTGTCGTACTGTTCGAGCATCGCATAGGCTTCGCTCAGGTTCATCAGCACATGCTCAGCCGTAAATAACGGCACGGCGATATAACCGAATCCGGTCTGTGCCTGTACGTTGTTGACCTGAAAGTACTGGTGCCACTTGGCGAGATTGGCATAGAAATCACCGCCATACTGAGGGATCCCCACGTCGACACCAAGGAAATTAAGTCGTCCCTTATAGCTCGTCTCTTGGAGCAGATTGGGAGTAAGTCCGAAACGGGAGTCCACCGACGCATTTCTCCACCAACTCATAGCCACATCAATGATGAGGTTCGTATTTTCGGTCGGCTCTGTATATCGCTTGGCTTTCTCTGCGTAAGTCAAAGGTGTGTAATCCTTAAGAGGACGCAGGAATACTGTAGGATCCGCGCCGAGAGCGGCATTGGCATAAGCAATGACTTTCTTCCAGTCGCCCAAAGTCCTGTAGAGAGCCGAGCCGAATGCGGCGGCTGAGGTCTTGGTCCAATGGTATTTGGGCTGCGAGTAGGTAGACCCTATAAGCGCATAACCTTCTTCAAAGTCCTTGACTATTTTGTCGTACGTCTCTTTCAGCGTACCCCGAGAATACTCCTTTATGACCACGTCCTCAGGCTCCGTAGGATACGGGATGCCCAAAAAGGTTGCCGCGGTCTCAGGGTCGTAAGGGCGGGCAAAGGTCTGAGCCAACATATAGCCGCTGTAAGCTCTGATGATCAGTGCTTCCCCTTTGGCCTCATCGGCAAGGCGTTTTTCATCCGTAGAAAGACCGCCAAGCTCTTCAAGGCTTCTGAGCGCTTGATTCGCCACAGAGAAACACTTATAGAGATTTGCCCAATAGCCGTCCGGGGTATCTTGGTAAGTAGAGCTGACCTTGGCCTGAAAGGTATACATCTCCCTACCCTCACGGTCCATATCCCATGCCCTTATGCCTTTGTCGGTCGCATTATCGCTTCTGAGCTCATACATCTTGATATACGAGCGCACCGGATAGCCACTTGTGAGGAGTTCCTTTATGGTCTGCACATTATCGAGCTGTGTACGGTCGTCCGGCACCTTATCGAGGTACTTGTTGCACCCGGACAGAGTGAGCGAAAGGGCGAGTGCGGTCACAGCCAGAAGTCCGTTATGTATTTTGAATTTGGTCATATCTTGAATCTAAACTATTCCTCAAACAGGTTGTGATAAGGGGTTAGAAGCCCAACTTTAAGGTCAGGGTATACTGATGCGGCGTAGGCAGAGCCACACCACCGGAAGCCGAAAACTCGGGGTCTACTCCGTTCAACCTCTTGTCTGCGTAAATGAGCCATACGTTCGAAGCCACGAAGCGGAGTTGTGCCTGCGTCAGGAAGCCGGTCTTCTCGAGGAAAGTTCTCGGCACGGAATAAGTGAAAGTGACGTCCTTGAGTCGGAAGTAGTCGCCTTTGGCCATACGTATATCGCTGTAATTATAGGCAGAGTATGCGTAACGGTACGCGGACTCCTGATAGCTGAGACGAGAGTCAAGGATGACGGGGACGTTGGTTACCTTTTCATCTCCGTGGAGTACCCATCTATTCAGCATCTCGCGAGGCATAGCGTATTGATCCGAGTAGCTGCTGTAGAAGTCGTACGGAAGTCGGATGACGTTACCTGCCTGATAGGTGAAGTAGAGGGCCAAGCTGAAATCACGATAGCGGAAGCTCTGCTCCATGCCGCCTGTGATGGTCGGATCGAGGGGTCCTTCGTACTTAAGGAATTCCAAGGCTGTATTTTTCTGGAAGTCTATGCCCTGATAGGTCTTCTCGGTATGCTCGGGATCGAGATAGAACTGGGGCACGCCGTGAGAATTAAGACCTGCAAAGGGGATAGAAAAAATGGAGCGCACCGGATAGCCTTCTCGGGGAGAGCCGTACTCGTTCACGAGGTCGGAGACGCGCGGCTGGGTTTGGAGGTTGGTGATCTTATTCTTATTGTAGGAGAAAGTAACGTTCATATCCCATTCGAAGTTTTTGGTGTTGATGTTCTTCGAATTGAGCGAGAACTCAAAACCGTTACTGTCCATATTGGCGTAATTGCCCAACTTATACATCTGACCGCCGATAGCGGATGTCAGGATGCGCCCAATCAGATCGAACCCTTTTCTCCAGTAGACATCTCCACTGAAACTGATGCGGTTATTCAAGAATCCGACATCGAGACCGACGTTCGTCTCATACTGCTTTTCCCACGTCAGCTCTTTATTTTCGAGGTCCGAAATATACGCATAGGTTTCGTCGTTTTCGGCGATACCTCTATAAGTACGACCGTTGTAGAAGATCGGCAAAGAGTTTCTGGCCGGTCCCATTGACGCGGTAAGTCCGTAAGTTCCTCTGAGTAAGAGGTGCGAAAAGGTCTTATTCTCAGGGAAGAGTGTTTCTCTGATATTCCATGATCCGGAGACGTTCCATGTAGGCAACCAGCGGGCAGAGAGTGCTTTACCCAAAAGGTTCGATCCGTCATAGCGTCCCGTCAGGTTAAGTGTCGCAAGACCTTTGTACGAATAAGACAGTGCGGTAAAGAAAGCGACGAACCGGTCATACGAATTGCCCATACCGTAGTAATTACCTCCTCTCTCGAGGATCTGCTTCATCAGCTTGTAGTCCGTAAATACCGAGTTCCCCTTATAGTACTGGATCCCGTAGCCGTCAGACCACTTATTGTGACGGTCGGCATACTTTACTTCTGCCCCCAAAAGAGCGTTGACGATATGGGTATCGGCATAGGTGTCGTTGTAGTTTGCCGTAGCCCTCATATAGTAGCTTCTCAATTCGTCATCGGACGTGTAGAGGAATCCACCGAGCGGGAGAACCACCTGAGGATAGGAGTTCACGTTATCCGGGTCGCTGTAGAGGTAGCCGTTATTTTGGATCACGACTGCGTTTTGGGCTGCCCGGTAGGCCATCGTCATGTTACTCTTTTCGGTCACACGACTTTCCTGCGAAGTTTTGACAAAGCGTGCACTTCCAAGTGCAGAAAGCTCGAGTTGCTTTATCGGTTTGTAGTCAAGCTGAGCCTGAAACTTCGTGTCCAGCTGGTTGATGTAGAGGTTGTTCTCATTCAGTTCGTTTAGGATGGAAAAGGGTGCATAGTTTCTTTGATAAAAGAACGGCGTCACTCCGTCATCCTCATACGCCCGCATTGTCCTGGTGGTATTCAGAGCGTAGCTGAAGGGGTTGATATCAAAGCCTCGAGAATACTCGCCGGTCAGCGGGTCTACTCCTTGATTTTGGGAGCCCGGGGCTTTTTGGTCACGATAGCTGGCATTGGTCAAAAGTTTGAGCGTAAGCTGCTCGGTAAAGTTGTGGCTGACATTAAAATTGGCCGTGTACCTCTGCACCTTATCAGCAATTGTCCAGCCCGGGTCATACAGAAAGGAGAGAGAGCCGTAGAAGCTCGTCGTTTTATTACCTCCTGAGACACTGATGGAGTGATTCTGCTGGATGCTGGGGCGGAAGAGGAGACCGAACCAATCGGTATTGCGTTTCGCCGCCTGCTCCAAAAATCCCAGTTTGGCTTCCAATGTATTGGGCAGCCCAAATGCTTTCTTTTCGGGATTCCACTGATTGATGAGATTACTCATCACGAAGAACTCTCCTGCGTTGCTGGAAGTCCCCGTGCGGGAGTCATTGAGCCAGCCTTTTTGGTACATCTCCATAAAGATGTCCATCTGCTCGGCAGAGTTGAGCACGTTGTAGTCCGAGTATCTCGGGCGTTCACGCAGCGTGAACTCACCCTGATAACCGATGTTGGTACGACCACTGCGACCGCTCTTGGTCGTAATGACCACGACGCCGTTCATCGCACGGGCGCCGTAAAGCGCCGTGGCGGAGGCGTCTTTCAGTATCTGGAAAGACTCAATATCGTTGGCATTAAGCCCGGCCACAGCCGAGGCAAGAAGCGTATTGGCATTACCTGTGGCAAGGTCATCTGCGCTTACATCGACCACGTCCTCAAGTACGACACCGTCGACGACCCACAGCGGCTTTGAATTACCGTAGATGGAAGACGCACCACGAACCCTGATCTTGGGCGCTGCGCCAAACGTCCCCGAGACGTTCTGCACCTGTACTCCTGCCACCTTACCTTGGAGCATACGGCTCACGTCCGTACCTCCGTCCACCAATGCCTCGTCGGCTTTGACTGCCGTCGCCGCGCCGGTAAAGAGGCGACGATCTATCTTCTGGTAGCCGGTCTCGACGACGATTTCTCCCAGGGTCTCGGAGTCCGGGACGAGCTTGATGCGCATCCCCTCCTTGGCTTTAACCTCTTGGGTCACATAACCCACAAAAGAGATGATAAGCACATCACCGGTCTTTGCTTTTATTGCAAACTTACCGTTCATATCCGTTTGGGTACCCACCTTTTGGTCGCTTTTTAACCTTACGGTGGCACCTATGACATCCAAATCGGTCTCGTCTACCACACTACCGTGTATCAGACCGCTTTGTGCCAAAGATATACCTGTCTGCGCGATTAGCGCGAACAGCATCAAAATAAGTGGTTGAATCTTCTTCATTTACCAGCTATTAAATTGATTTATTTAAATAAATAGTGCCGATATAAGGCACTTAACAGTTTCGAATGCAATATAGCCAAATTTTCAGTCACACAAAAAGATTTAATTTATTAGTTTTTTTAATAACACACATAAGCAGAGTGAGGGCGGGGTGGGAGGGGGCGCTGATCCGGTACAGACCGAGAAACTTTCCTCGGTCTGTACAAAAAAGGAAAGAGATACGGACCGGGACAAACTTCTCGGTCCGTATCTCACGTGGTGAGACCTCTATGCGCAGGTCTTGGTTGATGGAGGTGTGTCAAAAGTCCGAACTGCTGCGCCCCGTTTCGGCATTCGGGACATAGGCAAGAGTACCCGAGTACATTCCCGTCGCCCTCAGCCCGGAGCGCCTTGCATTTCGACCTTTATACACAACCTCATGAGGCAAAGTCTCCTTTTAGGCGTTACTCAATATAGAGAGAGTAGTCTTCGACCTCTCCGTAATTGAAATTACGGTCGGGCAAAGGATAGCCGTCATTCATACACATGGAGACGCGCACCCTGTAGAAGCCTTTGTCCAAAGTGAAGGGCAGCGAGAACCAGCCACTGACGTACTGAGAGCCGTATTTGCTGACTTTCATCTCCGAAGACTCGAAGACACCGTTTTTATTGAAGTCAATCCACACTCTCCAGTAGCACCAGTAGATCTGAGTGCCTCCGAAGCCCGGGGTCAGCTTATATGTCAGGCTCTTGCCACTCGAAGCACGGATGTAGCGGTCGGAAGAGCGGGAGTAATCGGCGTAGTTGTCCCCCTTAGCCGAGCGGTTTTCCATCGAGCCGATCTGCACCGTATGGATGAAGCCCCAGAAAGAGTCGACCGAAGACGACCCGGGGTAGTCGATATCCTCCGGAGTAGGCACGACGGGGTTGGGTTCGGGATTCGGGTCAACGGGGTCGGGATCGGGAGTAGGGTCGGGCGTGGGATCGGCGTTACCGAAAAGCACGGCATAATCTTCGACTTCGCCGTGATCGAACGTTTCGCACACCGAGGGATAGCTGCCCCACTTCATCGAGACGCGCATACGGGTCTCGCGGGTGGTCGTATTCAAAGGCATCCGGATGGATTTGGAGACGGCTCTATTGGCCTCGGTGGTGGTGAACTCGGCTGCGAGCTCACCCGAAGAGAACTGTTTATCTCCATTCAGGTCTATCCAGACTCTCCAGTATTCGGGATAATTGCCTGCGGTAGAGCCGGGGACGACGGTAAGGGTATACGTCCTGCCGTTCGTGAGTTTGATGGCGGGACGGTCGTAATAGTTGTAGCCGCCTTCGCCGGAGCCTGATCTTTGGTCCACATTGGAGATGGCTACTCTACTGATAAAGGTACTATTGGCGTACCTACCCGAAGAGGCGCAGTAATCGGAGCCGGAGGGGTCGTTCGGATCGGGTGTGGGGTCGGGGTCTGGAGTCGGATCGGGCTGCGTGGCCGGCTGGATGCCGATGATGATGTCCTGTCCGTAATTAAAGCCGCCGGAACCGCCGCCTACGCCCAAGCTATTGGGATCAAGTGCGTGGAGGAGGAAGTAGCCGTTGCTCATACCGCCCCAGCCCCAGTTGATGTGGAAATAACCGCCGTTATACCCGTCACAGACGAAGGAGTGTCCGCCTCCGTTCCCGGATCCTGCGTACTGCACCGGTCTGCGGTTGGCGAGCTCGTTGTAGACGATATTTTCCCACTGAGCCGTGGAGTATCTGCTCCGGTAGAGGTCTTGAGCCGTATTTTTGTAATAATAGTGGCTGACGAGCAGATCCGGCACGTAGGACTGCCAAGTGCCGCTGCCGCTCGGGCTGAACTGCATATTCAGACCCACTGCCACGTCATAGCAGAAGCGGGCCACGTCGTCATTCCAAGTGCGGAGCGTACCGGCAGGCATATTTCGCCAGTTCAGAGCGTGTTCGTAGTTGGCCACCTGACCATCCACCGTAGAGCGATGCGACCCTCTGCCGTAATCGGGATACTCCCAGTATTTCATAATCTGGCAGGTAGCAGTCGCCACACAGCCCACAGGCGTACCGGTGGGGCAGTAGGCGTTGTAGTAGGGGGACTGATTCCACGCGATGTTGCCCAGAAGCGGTGCGATGCTGTTGTACGCGCGGGTCAGATTGGTGCTGACAGACCCTTTGAGCGCCTTTTCTCGACTTTGGACGAGGGGTTCGTCGACTTTGAGGCTTTGGCTGAGCTCGTTGATACTCTCGGCGTAAGCCCCGAGGAAGCTGAGGACGTTGGCGGACTCGGAGGGATATTTCTCCATCTCCTCACGGGTCATAAAGTTACCTTCGTCCGAAAAGCCAAGGATGGGGAGGGTGTTGTCCCACGCGGAAACGATGACGTAGCCTTTTTCGCCTACGTCAAACACGTAATAGGCAGGCAGGGCGGCCTTACCGGCACCGTCGTCCGACCGAAGTGCGGGCGTGCTTGCCGGATCTTGGAAAACAAGCGAGAGCGCATCGCCCGCGGCACCGCGTAGGAGGGTACTGCCGGATCCTCCGCCTGCAAGAAAGGCTTTGGCGATTTCTCCTGCCTCTGCGGGTGAGAGGTGATGAGGATCAGTGGAGGTCAGCTTGGGATTGCCCGGATCGACGGGCCCCTGCACATCAGACTTGGTGCATCCTGCCAGACCGGAGATGAAGATCCCGGCGAGGAGGACCAGTAAAATCCATAGCTTAGGGGAGTGTTTCATGACTGATAGGACTTTAGTGAATTATTTGGAAGGAGACACGCCCTCCGGGGAGCTTAAACCTCCCCGGAGGATGTCTTCATATAGGCAAAAGCCGAGAAACGGACAGTCAATCAGTAGCTGTACTCGTTTTCAATCTGAGTGATACCCTTGGTGTCAAGAGTGGGGGTAAAGACGATGTTGGCTTCGTACTCTTGGGTGGACAGTTTCTGGGAATAGACATTCAGTGCGCCTCTGAGCCCACTGAAGATGAGGTCTTTCACAGTGATCTGCTTTTTCACGGTTCCGAGATCGTCCGTCCTGGAGCGTCCGGAAGCATTCGTCAGATAAAAGTCTGCGGAGACATCCACTTTCAGGGCAAGGAAGTCTTTCATACTCATCCCGGCAGGACGCTTGATAACGAGTTCGACTTCGGGATCGGCGGAGATGTCGGCATTCGTGTTACTGTCCTCGAGCTTGATGAAGTCACCTACGGTGTGGTTAAAGATGGTTACCCAAGCGTTGTCTCCTGCATCGGCCGGTTTGATCTTCACGTTCCCGTAGAAGAAGAGCGGCGCACGGTTTCCGGCTTTGGCGCGGGCAGTCGCAGGATCAAACGTCACCTTAAGCTCCGTCATATCGGGGATGAAGTAACTTTCGTTGAGGACATAGTCACTCATCAGGACGACACGCGCAACGGAGTTGTCATTGACGTACCTGAGGGTATAGGCCACGGGCTTGGCCGTGTAGGGCAGGAGAGGCGCAGAGAGCGCTTTCTTGAAGCCCTCCCAGCCATTAGAGAGACCCAGACCGTGCTCTTCGCTGGAACCGCCTATGATGTAAGTCTTGCTCACTGAGGCGTCCAAGATTTCCTTGTACTTGGTGGAGAGATTGAGATCGATCTTTTCGGTGCCGGTGGGCAGGTTCAGATTCAGGGCAGCCACCACTTCGTGGTATTCGTGGTTAGAGGAGATCACGGCGTATGCGAGGCGTCCGTAGAAGACTTCGCTTACGTACACCGGCATCACGCCGTCCATATCTTCGACTTTCGCGGTCTTAAGGATGCTCGTCTTGGCGTCAGGGACATCGAGAGCGACGCTGAAGGCTTTTTGGACGGCTTTCACCAGGACGTGGGTCTTCATTCTCTCCTGGTTTACGGACAGGTCGAGCTTGGCTTTGAGGTCGTCGGAGTCGAATCCGATACCGATTTTGATTCCGAGTTCTTTGGAGTTAGAGACTTCGTTGACTTCAAAAGTTGTCGTAGTAGCCAGAGGCATGGAGGGTGCACCCAACCATCCCTGCAGCGTCGTATTGTAGTCGCTCGCCTTAGGGTCTATGACGTTTCGGGCGAATTGGTCTGCGGCGTTTTGGGGGATAAGCCCGGACGCGGTCCAGTTTACTTCTCCCACCGTGCTTCTGAGGTTAAGGTACTTGCCGTTGGTGATGGAGCTGCCGACGAAGACGCTCCCCGGGAAAACCTGATTGGCGGAGGGGTTAAAGATGCTCATTTCATCGAAGGCGAAACCTGCGTTGTAGACCTTCTTTTGGTTGATGATGACGCCTTTGATGTTATTGTGGATCGCTTCGATCACCGCGGTACCGTCCACCGGAGGTTCGATGGGACTAAGGGGCGGGATTTCGGGCGGCTGGAGTCCGGGTTCGCCATCGGCACGGGTCATTCCGCCGGCGTAGGGGAGGTTAAGGGCAGAAAAATCTTGGCTTCCGACTTCGGTTTTGTTATTGGGTTCATTCAATTCCGGAGCTTCTTTCGAGCAAGCGGTAAAGAGCGCTCCTGACGACAGAAGGGCTGAGACCGAGATCACAGCGAAGGATAAGAAGTTTGTTTTCATGGTTCTGAGTTTATGTGGTTGGTTGTTTGATATCCGAAACTTATGGTTACAGGGGTTTACTTCGACTTAGTCGTCCACAGGACGCCTTCGAAAGGATTGGCATCAGCGGGGGCGGCCTTGAGGTCCGCGTCGTTATTTACTTTGACGCCGACAGCGGAGCGCGGCATCTCTTCAAGGACTTTCACGTCGTGGAGCAGTTCGAAATTAACCGTGGCAGAGTAATCCCGGTAGGCGTTTCTACGCGTGGACACCGAGTATGCCCCGTGGATGGCGTTGAAGAGCAAATCTTGCAGTTTGACCGAAATAGTACGGCTGCCGAGATCGTCACCCGTGATGGTTCCGGCGGAGTTGGTGTTGTGGAATTGTGCGTCGATTTCGATTCTGCTCTCAAGGAAGTCTTTCATCGACATCCCTTTCGGACGAACCACTTTAACCTGCGCATCCTCGGGGTTGTAGTACGGCTCCGCGGTCTCTTTTTTCAGCTTCATATACTTGCTCATAGGCAGCCATACGGGTCTGTACTCCTTCATCTCTCCGGTACCCGAGAGCTCGGCCGGCACGCGAACCACCGTGTGGCCCCACAGGTAGAGGTCTTCGCGGTTGGCAGCCTTGGCCTGTACGGTCGCGGGACGGAACGTGAACGTTATCTCGTCGCAGTCTTTGACGAAATAGCTCTCCGTGACGGGATACTCTCCGCTGAAAAGGACTCTCGCGACGGAGTTATCGTCGGCGTACCTCAGCGTCATGGCCACGGGTACGGCGTCGTAAGAATGCAGAGGGGCGGCTATCGCCTTCTTGAACCCTTCCCAGCCCTCAGAGACGAAGTGTCCGTGATCGCCGGAAGTCCCGCCGATTACGACGTACCGCGAGAGGGAGGTGTCCAAAATGTCCTTATACCCGGAGCTGATTTCGAGGGAGAAACCGGGGACTCCGAGCTGTAGGGCGGCGAGGATCTCCCAGTAGTCGTGGTTCGTGGAGATGAGGGCATACGCGATCCGACCGTAGAAGATATCGGAGATGTAGACCGGAAGCACTCCGTCCATAGAGGGGACATCGGCAGAGAGCAAAAGCGGACGGCGCGGGATGTCCATAGACACCGAGTAGGCTTTTTGGATAAACTTCACAAGGATGTGTGTCTTCAGCTCGCCCACTTTACCGCTCAGGGATATGCCGGCTTTAATCGCATCGACTTCAAACCCGATGCCGAACTTGGCGCTGAACTCGTTCACGCTATTCACCTCCGTCACCTCGAACGTGGAGGTCGTGGCTGTCGGCTGCTTTGGGATGGAGTTCCAAGCCTGCATAGTCGCCGCATAGTCGCTGAAATTGGGATCCACCGTCTTCTTTACGAAGGTGTAGCCCGGCTCGGCGGGAGCGAAATCGGGCGTAGACCAAGTGATCTCGCCGACCTTCTGAGCGCCCACGGGGAGGTATCGACCGTTGGAAATCGAGTTCCCCACGAGGACGTTGCCCGGATAGATGAGGTTACTCATCGGATTGAAGAGCAGGTACTCATTATAGGTAATGCCGGCGTGGAAGACGGTACTCCTACTGATGATGACCCCTTTCATATTATCGAAAACGGCGGGGGTGACCGGATCGCCGGGCTTCGGCTCGTCTACAGGCTCCGGGGGCGGCACGTCTGCATCCGCACGAAGCATCCCCTTGCCGGGATTCAGTCCGCTGAGATCGACTGCCGTCTTTTCTGCCTCCCCATACGGATCTCCGGGAGAACCGGTGTCCGAACTTTTTTTCGAACAGCCGCCTAACCCGAGCCCTGCAATGAGGAGAAGATTAACAACTAAATGGGGTAACCTCCATTTGTTGGTAAAAGAATTACTTCTACACATAGGCAAATAATTAAAAGGACATTTAAAGCGTTTCTATTAGTTTATTTTTTATATTTTTGTGACAACCTTATATCCAAACATACCCATAGTTTGGAAAATATCCAAACCCCAAGCGCGCAGACACACCGGCAAAATCAAATCGAATCCCAGACCGGGGCAGACCGGGGCAGATAAGCTTAACGACAGGGGGAATTTGGTACAGACCGAGAAACTTTCCCTGGTCTGTGTGAAAAAGAAAAGAGATACGGACCGGGACAAACGCCTCGGTCTGTACCCCGCAGATAGATTTGGTCGTGAGCTCAAAAAAAGGAAATTCGAGCGACTTGTTTTTGGGAAATAGTAGGGTTTGGTGTAAATTTGTAAGGATAAGGGGAGCTTAACACCATTTTTCTGCAGAAGCGCATAAGTATATGACCCAACCTCCGCGGCTGCTCGCCGAATGGAAAAGGCAGGATGCCGTCTTGATGTCCTGGCCCACCAAGAATATGGATTGGAGCACCTACCTCTCCGACATCCATACCACTTATGAGGAGATCATCTTGACCCTCCTCCGTTTCGTGGACGTGGTACTCATCACGCCGCCGGACTCGGAAGTAAAGGAGACTTTTCTCTCCAAAGCCCGCGCTTCGCGCTTCACGCTCTACCGCGTCAGCGGCATCGAGCTCAACGACACTTGGATTCGCGACTACGGTCCCCTCTGCGTCTCTGACGGGCTGGGGCGGAAAGAGGTCGTGGATTTTACGTTCAACGGCTGGGGTGGCAAGTTTGCCGCGGACAAAGACAACGCTTTCACCAAGCATTTTTACGACGCAGGCTATTTTCTGGAGAATGTGCGCTATAGAGACGCACGGGACTTTGTTTTTGAGGGTGGTGCCATCGATGTATCCAACGAGTGCGAAGGACTGACCACCCGCTCCGTCCTCACCTATCCGAACCGCAACAAAGGCGGCCTCCGGTCTCAAAAGAAGCGCATCCTGACCGAGCTGGGACTGGAAGTCCTCAATATTCTCTCCACGTCCCCCCTCGAAGGCGACGACACGGACGGTCACGTGGACACGATGACACGGTTTGTGGGAAATCTCGACATCGTGACTTGTGTCGATATGGACCCAAAGGAAGTGAGGGCAAGGTATGCAGATATCTATTTGCACGAGCTACCGATGCCGGATCCCGTCCTTTGGGAGGGAGAGAAAAAACCCGCCACGTATGCCAACTTCCTTTTCACCAACGGAGCCATCATCGTCCCTACTTACGGCGACCCGGTTCACGACAAAGAGGCGCTTAAAATACTGCGAGAGATGACGACTACCCGATTAGTGGTCGGTGTGGACTGCCGCACCTTGGTGCGACAAAATGGCTCCCTCCACTGCGCCACTATGCAGATACCGAAAAGCTTTTTGGACAAAACAAAATTCGAGAAGGCATGAAAGTCGGACTTATCCAACAGCACAATACGGCCGACCCCGCGGACAACGTCCGCCGTCTCGCAGCCAAAATAGAGCGCCTCGCAGGGGAGGGCGCCCGGCTCGTCGTACTCCAAGAGCTGCACAACAGCCTCTATTTTTGCCAAACGGAGGACGTGAGGGCATTCGACCTCGCAGAGCCCGTCCCCGGACCCTCCACGGATTTTTACTCGGCTCTCGCCCGGAAATGCGGCGTAGTCCTCGTCACGTCCCTCTTCGAGAAACGGGCGCCGGGACTTTACCACAATACCGCCGTGGTCTTCGAGAAAGACGGCTCCGTGGCCGGTAAGTACCGCAAGATGCACATACCCGACGACCCGGCGTATTACGAGAAGTTTTACTTCACGCCGGGCGACCTCGGCTTCCACCCGATAGAGACGAGCGTGGGGCGCTTAGGCGTACTCGTGTGCTGGGATCAGTGGTACCCCGAGGCGGCGCGCCTAATGACACTCGCGGGTGCCGACCTGCTGATTTACCCCACGGCCATAGGCACGGAGAGTACGGACACAGAGGACGAGCAAGGCAGGCAGCGCGATGCCTGGCAGATCGTCCAACGGGGTCACGCCGTCGCCAACGGTCTCCCCGTCATCGCCGTAAACCGTGTGGGCTACGAACCCGACCCGAGTGAAGTGACGGGCGGGATAACGTTCTGGGGCAGCTCTTTTGTCTCGGGACCGCAGGGCGAGATCCTGACCGAGCTCTCCCGCACAGACGAAGAAGAAACCATTTTGGACATAGACCTCCGCCATAGCGAAAACGTGAGACGGTGGTGGCCTTTCCTCAGAGACAGACGAATAGACAGCTTCGGAGACCTCGAGAAGCGTTTCCGGGACTAAAGATATTTTTTACCCCATCTACAGAGATACAGTATGTTGAAGCTCATAGAAGACGACGGTTGGCTGAAAGCCTACGAACCGGCCATACAGGGACGTTACGATTACTTCATCCGCAAAATGGATGAGCTCAAGGGCGGCAAAGTCGACAGGCTCTCGGACTTCGCTCTCGGACACCTTTACTTCGGACTGCACAAGACAGAGGATGAATGGGTCATCCGGGAGTGGGCGCCAAATGCGACTTCTATCTACTTCCTCTGCGACAGCAACGGGTGGAAAAGGCACGAAGCGTACTCCATGGAGCGCCTCGACAACGGGGTGTGGGAGCTCTATATGCCCATCCGCGCCCTCAAGCACGGCGACCACTACAAGCTCGAAGTAGAGTGGGACGGCGGAGCGGGACAGCGTATCCCCGCCTGGGCGAGGTACGTGACGCAGGATCCCGACACCCATATTTTCTCGGCTCAAGTGTTCGATCCCGAGAAGCCTTTCCGGTTTAATCACGCCCGCCCCACCCTTGGAACCGAGCCGCTCCTCATATACGAGAGCCACGTCGGTATGGCGACCGAAGAGGAAAAAGTGGGTACGTACAACGAATTCAGAGAAAACGTACTGCCCATGGTGAAAGCCAAGGGCTATAACGCGATCCAGCTGATGGCCATTATGGAGCATCCCTACTACGGATCCTTCGGCTACCAAGTCTCGAACTTCTTCGCTCCTTCCTCACGCTTCGGCACGCCCGACGAACTCAAGGCGCTCGTCGACGAAGCGCACCGCCTCGGCATCCTCGTCATTATGGACCTCGTCCACTCCCATGCCGCACGTAACGAAGAAGAGGGTATTGCCCGATTTGACGGCACCTATACGCAGTATTTCCACGACGGGGATCGTATGATTCATCCCGAGTGGAACAGCATGGTCTTCGACTACGGTAAGAACGAAGTCCTCCATTTCCTCCTATCCAACTGCCGCTATTGGCTCGAAGAATTTAATCTCGACGGTTATCGCTTCGACGGCGTTACTTCGATGCTCTACCTCGGTCACGCTCTGGGGCAAACCTTCGCCACCTACGGGGACTACTTCAACGGCACCCAGGACATCGACGCCATCGTCTACCTCCAGCTCGCCAACCGCGTGATCCACGAGACTTACCCCGGCGCCCTCACCATCGCCGAAGAGGTGAGCGGGATGCCCGGCATCGCCCGTCCCGTAGACGAAGGCGGCTACGGCTTCGACTACCGTCTGCAGATGAATATACCCGACTTCTGGATCAAGCAGCTCAAAGAGAAGAGCGACGAGGATCTAAAGCCGGGATCTATATGGTGGGAGACGACGAACCGCCGCTACAACGAGAAAAATGTCTCCTATGCCGAAAGCCACGACCAAGCTTTAGTGGGCGACAAAACCATCATCTTCTGGCTTATGGACAAAGAGATATACTGGCATATGGATCGTGCGGACGACAATGCGGTCGTCGCCCGGGGTATGGCGTACCACAAGATGATACGTCTCGTCACGGCCACTACGATGAATGGCGCGTACCTCAACTTTATGGGCAACGAGTTCGGTCACCCCGAGTGGATCGATTTCCCGAGGGAAGGAAACGACTGGAGCTACAAGTATGCGCGCCGCCAGTGGTCACTCGCCTCAAACGGATTTCTCAAGTACGCGCAGCTACAGGACTTCGACCGCGATATGCTCGCCCATATCTGCTCCATGCCCGACTTTGAGAAGCAGGAGCTCGTCAAGCTCTGGGAGCAAAATGACGACCAGGTCCTCGCCTATGAGCGCGGCGACTACGTCTACGTCTTCAACTTCCACCCCACCAAGTCCTACACCGACTACGGAATCCTTGCCCCGAACGGCAAATACCGCATCGCGCTCGACACGGATGCGCCGGAGTACGGCGGCTTCGGGCTGCAGGATCCGGAAGTGGAGCACTTCACGAAGTACGACCCCGAGTTCAGTTTCGACGGGAAAGGGCGTCTGATGCTCTACCTCCCGGCACGCACTGCCCTCGTCCTCCGAAGAGTGGACAGGCACCATTACAACAAAAAATAAACACCTATCCCCGGATAATGAAAGCACCCCTCACCGCACCCCTCCACTTCACCCCCGCCTACAAACAGCCGCTCTGGGGCGGAAATAAAATCTACGACTACAAGGGTCTCCCCGCCCCTGCTCAAGGTATTGGCGAGACGTGGGAGATCTCGGGTATGTCCGGAGGTCCCTCCGTCGTCGATCGCGGACCGCTTCGGGGGAAAACGTTGGCGGAAGTGACTGCGGAGTACGGAGCGGGGCTTGTGGGACAAAAAGTCTTCGACCGCTTCGGCACCCACTTTCCCCTCCTCGTAAAGCTCATCGACGCAGGTGACGACCTCTCCATCCAGGTACACCCGAATGACGACTATGCCCATAAGCACCACGACGGCTCACTCGGGAAGACCGAGATGTGGTACCTCCTCGACTGCACCCCGGAAGCCACTATCCGCGCGGGGTGGGAGAAAGAAACGAACCCCACCGAGCTCCGTAGGATCGTCCAAACGGACGAAGTACTCTCCTTCCTCAAGCTCCACAAGCCCCGCCGCGGCGACCTCTTCTATCTCCCCGCGGGCAAAGTCCACAGCATCGGTGCCGGGTGCCTGATTCTCGAGATACAGGAAGCCAGCGACATCACCTACCGCCTTTTCGACTTCAACCGCACCGATGCCCGCGGGATGAAACGCGAGCTCCACATCGACCCCGCGTCCGAAGTCATCAATTACGCCGTGGACACCGAGGAGGCGACAAACTTCGCAGACCCCGAGCCGAATAAGTTCGTGACCATGGTCGTGAGTCCCTATTTCCGCACCTCTGTCCTCAGTCTGACGCACCAAAGTTTTCACCTCGACCTCGGTAGCCGCGACTCTTTCTCCTTCTTTTTTATCGAAGAGGGTGAAGTCGCCTTTGAGGGACAAGGAGGTTGGTCCGAAAAAGTCTGCAAGGGTGATTTCCTCCTCCTTCCCGCATCAATAAAAGAGGCGGACATCAAGCTCCTCTCCTCTTCCGCCAAGCTCATCGAGTGCTTCGTCCCCTGACCTAAGGGGGCGCCAAGGCATAAAGGAGGGGAAAAATTTCGGCCGGACCGAGAGAGAAGCGAGACACGTACCAAGGAAGAGACGAGACACGTACCGCTCTTTCCCTCTCGGTCTGTACCAAATTTTCCCCCGCGACCCACTCGTCCGCCATCCTCCGACCCTGTCCGACATCGCCAATGCCTAACTGTAACTGCTAACCGCCAACTAATGAGATCGCTCCCTTTCTTACTCTCTCTCCTGCTCCTCGCAGGGTGTGGGACTTCGTCCGGACTGAAAAGGCAGACCCCGCCCCACCCCATAGAAGCGACCATCCTCGCGGTCAATGACATACACGCCGCCCTCGACCGTATCCCGAGATTGGCGTTTGTGGTCGACAGCCTCAGGGGTGTCTACCCGGATCTCCTTTTGGTCTCTGCGGGCGACAACCAGACAGGCAACCCCGCAAACGACAATTACGAGCCGAAAGGGTTCCCGATGGTCGACCTTATGAACGACCTCGGCTTCGCCGTCTCCGCCGTCGGCAACCACGAATTCGACTCGGACGTGAAGGGCTTCGAGTTCCTTTCCCGTGAGGCAGACTTTCCTTTCATCTCCGCCAATGTCCTCAAGCCGGAGGAGAGCAGGCTCAAGCTCAAACCTTACGTCATCCTGACGCTGAAGACGGGGACAAAAGTCGGCTTTGTCTCACTTCTTGACGTGAGCAAAGAGACCGGACTGCCGGCTTCGCACCCGGATAAGATGAAAGGGTTCACCTTTTTACCCCCCATTTCACACGCACTCGACCACGACGCGATGGCGGACTCCGTGGACATCGCACTCTTCCTCACCCACCTCGGCATTGAGGGAGACAAAGAGCTCGCAGACCGACTTAATGCCCACAGGTATCCCCTCATCATCGGCGGACACTCCCACACCCTTGTCCCCGAAGGCACGGCAAGAAACGGCGTCCGCATCACCCAGGCCAAGTCGAGCCTCAAATACGCCACCCTCATCCAAGTCTCTAAGCGCGCGGAAGGGGCGTACGACATTCGGACGAAAAACCTACCAATCGACCCCAAGGGCTCTGTGGACGAGAATGTGGCCAAGAAAGTCCGGCATTACCTCGATAACCCTGCCCTCCTCCGCGTCATCGGTAAGCTCGATGCCCCTTTGAAAAACAAAGAGCAAATTGGCTACCTCTTTACCGACGCCCTCCGCGACGCTTCGGGTGCCGATTTCGCCCTCGCCAACGGCGGCGGCGTACGCGTCACGAGCCTCCCCGCAGGCGACATCCGGGTTCGCGACATCTATGCGGCCGACCCTTTTGGTAACGAAGGCGTGGTCTACGACCTCACCGGACGCCAAATCGCGAGCCTCCTCCTACGGCATTGGAAGGGAGACGGGTATAAGATCTGTTTTCCCTCCGGTTTCAAGATCCGCTACGTGACAAACGGCCCTGCCGCGGAAGACGACTCGCCCCGTATAGAGCTCTACGACCTCCGGGGTAAGCCCCTCGACCCGGACAAAACCTACTCCGTGGCGATGAATAACTACCTCTCCACCACGTTCCTGCCTGCGGACTTGCCCTATAAGAGCCTATTTATGCCCACCGCAGAAATCACCATCGGGTACGTCTCACGGCTTAAGGAGGTACCCTCCTACGACAGCCGGAAGCTCGTGGAAGTGACAGCGACCGAATAAGCGCTTTTACCCCCGGCAGCCCCACAGACGCCTATTTTTTACACCATTATTATACCATAAACCATTTAGTGATGAACAAACTCCACGCACTTGCAACCCTGGGAACCATGCTTATAGGTGCCCTCTTCGGACTTTCCTCCGAAACCTCGGCGCAGAAGGTCCTTTACCCGGAAAACGCCCCCAAACCCTTCCTCATCAAGACCGAAGTCCCGGCTCGTCCCGCAGGGCAGAAAGATATGCTCCTCTTCCGGGCACCCAAGCTCGAGACCGTCCGCATCGGCTTCATCGGGCTCGGGATGCGCGGTCCCGGCGCTGTCGACCGGATGAGCCAAATAGAGGGTACCGACATCGTCGCCCTCTGCGACCTTCACGAAGAACGCGTCAAGAAGAGCAACGAGATCCTCGCTAAGAGAGGACGGCACGCCGCGGCCGAATACTCCGGTAGCGAAGACGCGTGGAAAAAACTCGTCGAACGTCCCGACATCGACCTCGTCTACATCGCCACCAACTGGCAGACGCACGTGGAGATGGCACTCTACGCCATGGAGCACGGCAAACACGTCGCCGTCGAAGTCCCCGCTGCTTTCTCCCTCGAAGACATCTGGGCGCTCATCAATACCAGCGAACGCACCCGCAAGCACTGCATGATGCTTGAGAACTGTGTCTACGACTTCTTTGAGATGACCACGCTCAATATGGCGCAGAAAGGGCTCTTTGGCGAAGTCCTCTACGCCGAAGGCGGCTACCTCCACAACCTCGAACCCTTCTGGGACTACTACGAAGGCAACTGGCGTATGGACTACAACCAAAAGCACCGCGGTGACATCTATCCCACGCACGGGATGGGACCTGCGGCACAGGTTCTGAACATCCACCGCGGCGATAAGATGAACGTCCTCGTCTCTATGGACTCCAAACCCGTCTCCGTACCCGCTTTCCTCGAAAAAGAAGGTCGTGACTCAAGCAATTTCCAAAACGGTGAGCACACGATGACCTTCATACGCACGGAAAAAGGCAAGACCATCTACATCCACCACGACGTCGCCACACCCCACCCTTACGACCGTATGTACCTCGTACAGGGCACCAAGGGTAAAGCTCAGAAGTACCCCCACCAGCACTACTCTTTCGTCTCAGACGAAATGCTCGCGGATGACTCTATGCCCGACCACGAGAACCTCAATATGGAGGATTGGCTCAGCCCGGATCAGCAAAAAGCCCTCGTCGAGAAGTACAAACACCCCATCACCCGTGAGCTCGAAGAGGTAGCCAAGAAAGTCGGCGGACACGGCGGTATGGACTTCATTATGGACTACCGTCTCATCTACTGTCTCCGCAACGGTCTGCCTCTCGACCAGGACGTGTATGACCTCGCCGAGTGGTGCGCACTCGTACCCCTCTCCAAGATCTCCATAGAGTCCGGCTTCGCCCCCGTCGAAGTCCCCGACTTTACCCGCGGAGGTTGGAATAAGACCCAGGGCTACCGCCACTATATGATCGGCGACTAAGTCGCCCCCACTTCAATCCCCCAAAAGAGGGTGTGTCGAAAGCTCTGCATCGGCACACCCTCTTTTTATGCCCGCACGGATAGGGAAGTGAACTTTTTTGGGTGCGGGGATGTTATACAAGAGGAAACAGAGAAGCTTAGCGAAGCAGCCCCGTCAGAGGACGGGATACCCCCCAAGGCTCTGCGACCGGTGATGCGGTACTCTTCACAAAAAGAGAGCCCCACCCAAACAAACGAACACATCCTGATTTCAGTATGAGCAGAATCTATTTCGCGGGTCTCGCACTCGCAGGCTCCCTGTCACTCGTCTCATGCACGCAGACATCCACTAAGGATGCCCAGACGACATCCGAAGACACACTGCCCGCTACTACAGAGGCAGTGACACAAGAAACAGATAATTTTGTAACCCCCCAGTATTTACAAGGTATGAAAGTCGAACTCATCAAACTACCCTACGCCGCTAACGCGCTCGAACCCGTCATCAGCGAAGAAACCATCAATCTTCACCACGGCAAGCACCTCAACGCTTACGTCACGACGCTCAATTCCCTCATCGAAGGCACAGACTTCGCGAATAAAGACCTCGTGGAAATCGTGCGCACCAGTGAAGGCAAGATGTTCAACCAAGCAGGTCAGACCCTGAACCATAACCTCTACTTCCTGCAGTTTGCCCCCAAGGCTGACGCGAAGAAAAAGCCCGAAGGCGACCTCCTCGCCGCTATCGAAAAGAAGTGGGGATCTTTTGATAAGTTCAAAGAAGAGATGACCTCCACGGCTGCCGGCATCTTCGGATCCGGGTGGGCATTCCTCGCGACAAACAAGGCGGGTGACCTCTCCATCGAAGTGGGCAAAAACGCCGAAAACCCCGTCACAAATGGTCTCGAACCGCTCGTAGCCATCGACGTGTGGGAGCACGCATACTATGTGGACTATAAAAATGTCCGCGCCGATCACCTCAAAGCCATTTGGGACATCATTGATTGGAAAGTGGTCGAAGATCGCTACGCCAAGAGATAAGACAATACACACATAGAGGAAAGGCTCAACCGCAACAACTTTGCGATTGAGCCTTCCTTTTTCAGTCTGTATCTCGCGATGACGAGACACAGACCGAAGTTTTTGCCCCGGTACGGGCAAAAACTATTTTTTGGTCCGTAGGTCTGACGCTCGGGCTTCCGTAGTGAGGCTTCCGAAAACTTCACTTCGTCCAAAAAAGAGGCGTGATGTCTTCCATACGGGAGCCGGAGATGCGGTACAGGCGCTGGTTGGTGGTGGGGGCGGTCAGAGGACCGAGGTGAGCGAGATAGGGACCGAGCTTGATGTAGTCGAAGAGACTTATGTCGAAACCTTTGGGGAGGACAGACCTGCCGCTGTACCACCCGACGCGGAGGGCGGGGTACTCCCTGCGGAGATAGCCGGCAAGCGTCCGAACGCTCTCCGTGTCACCATCGCCGCCCAAAAGGCAGAGGCAGGTGATTTCGCCCCGATTTCGGGCAATCATTTCGTCCAAAAGCTGCTCCGTCAGTTCTTCGCCCACATCAGACCAAAGATATTTGCTATGGCACCCCGGGCACCGGCACGGGCAACCGCTCAAGCTCAGCGCCAAGGTCGTCTCACCCGGTATCTCCGAGAAAACGACGGCCGTTTCTGCGACTTTCAGCATTGGAGCGTCGGTTGTTCTTTCGGAGCATAGTACCTATCCGCGGCCTCCTTTTGGCGTGCCTCCGAGAAGTTGCTGACACGCTTGAGGTAGCCGATAATGCGGGTCAGGTAGTCCACGTTTTGGGAGTGACAGACCGGACACTCCTTGAGGTGCCTTTTGTCGATGTGTCCGCAGTCGTTGCAGACGGTATTGGGGATATTGAAGGTAAAGTAATTGCAGCCCTCTTTTGCCGCCACGCCGAGGAGGCTGAGGTACTGGGCTTTGGAGAGGTGTTCGTCGAGATTGAGGTGGAGCGCCGATCCGCCGGTCAGGTGCTCCACGTATGGGGCTCCGTGGAGGCGGAATTTTTCCAAAATATCCGTACCCTCGTCCTCCACGATGTAGAAATAACTGTTGTAGCAGTCTCGGGGGACGAAATAGCCGTCCTCCTTGTCCCACTTGGCGTGCTTTACGCCGACATTTTCGGCAGGAATCATTTCGCAGTTGAACATCACCTCCTTCGTCCGGTACTCTTTATTGTACGCTTCGACCAGTCCCAGGACGTCGCGGACAAACTCCCGGTAGCGGGGATTGTCGGTGATGGGGATGCCGAGGAACTCCGCGGCCTCTACAAGCCCGTTCACGCCTATGGTGAGGTACTGTCGGGAGAGATTGATGTAGCCGGCGTCGAAGAGGGGAAGCATGCCGGCTTTTTGGAAGTCCTTGAGGTTTTCGTTGTACGCAAGCTGCACCCGGTGGCAGAGGTCTATAATCTTCGAGAGATCCGCTTTGTAATCCCGACCGGCATTGACCGCGTGCTGGATGCACCTATTGAGGTTGACGGTGAGGACACTCTTGGAGCCGGTGGAGACGCCGCCGGCGCCGAGGGTGTAGCTGAAGGAGTTATCATTTATTTCGTTACGGAGCCGGCAGCAGCTTGAGAGCGAGTCGGCGTTGTCGCTCATATAGGTAAAAAAAGAGTGCCCTTCCGCATACATCTCCGCGGTGAAGTCGCCCCACTCCTCGTCTTTCGGTTGACCCTTTTCGCTCAAGAGCGCCATAGTCTCGACGGGGAATGTGAGCATCGTCTTGAGGCGCTCGGCATTGAACCATTTCATAAAGCGCTTCTGCAGCCAAGAGAGTCCGGGCCAGTCCGGTTTGCTCTCGTCGGGGAACCGAAACTCGCCGAAGATACTGTCGAAATAGTATCTGTCGTAGTAGGAGATATTCCAAAAGACAGCCTGGTAGTTACGCGCCCCGGTGGGCTGATTGATGGAGTAAACCACCTGCTCGAAGCAGTCGGTGATCACTTTGTCGATGGAGCGTCTTTTGAGGGAAAGATCGACGACCTTATCGGGATCTTTGTAGTAATCGGTGCCGTACTCTTTGCCGAGGAAGTAATTCATATACATCAGAAACTCCGGTGTGGCACACGCCCCGCTGAGCATACTCGAGACCATAAAGACCATATTGATGAACCCTCCGCAGAAGGACTTCAGGTTGGTCGGCGCAGTACTATTCCCGCCTATGGAGACAGTACCGCCGATGAGCCAGGGGTACATCGTGATGGACGCGCAATAGGGAGCGAGGGAGGTCTCGTCGTTCTTGTAGATAAAATGGTGCTCCAGGCGGTCAATGTACTCGTCCGCGACAGACTTACCGTACATCTTCTTGAGGCGGTCGGTGATGAGCCTGCGATTGAGACGGATGAAGCTCGCCTTGGGAAGCTCGCCGATGAGGGTGGCGATGTTTTTGTGCTCCACGTTGGCGTTGGCGTCAAACTTGGATCCGGAAGCGGCGTTGGACGCGTGGCAGTAGTCGTTGATGAACTTGATGCGGCTCAGCGTCTCCCTATCCTCGGTGTGCTTCTGGCGGTAGAGCATAAAGGACTTGGCTACGCTGAAGTGCCCCTCGCTCATCAGCGCGACCTCGACCTGGTTCTGGATCTCCTCGACCGTGATACCGTCGTGGATGGAGAGTTTGGAGAGAAGGCCGTTGATTGTAGAGAGGGTGACGGGCTCGGAGACGGAGTCGAAGGCCTTAGTGATGGCGTTCATAATCTTGTCGAGCGAAAACTGCTCCACAAGTCCGTCGCGCTTTTGGATGGTAAAGTTGGGCATAGTAGATTGGTTGGTATTGGTGTGCTACATCCCGAAGGACAAAAGTCCCTCGGTCGGTCATTAGGTTTTCAGAGATTGAGAAGTGTGAATCGTCTCCTATTTTGGGAAACTTTTCTTCCACAAAGGTAGAAAATGTTTCCCAAAACAGAAAACTTTTCCCGCACAAATCCGCATAACAGGCAGCTACCGTCCTTCCACTAAATTTCGGTCCGTATCTCGAGACAACGAGACACAGACCAAAAATATCAAATGGGTACGGGCAAAAAAATCTTCCCGGTACGGTCGAAATTTTCCCCGACTATTTACACCAAGGGGAAGACGCGGCGGGTGGTGGCGAGGATCTGAGCCGCCGCATCTTCCACACCGAGACCGTACGCCTCTGCCACCGCAGAGAGTACGAGAGGGAGACGAAAGGGGGCGTTGCGTTTGCCGCGAAACGGGGTCGGAGAGAGATAGGGGGCATCGGTCTCGAGGACGAGGCGGTCGAGGGGAAGGAGACGGCGAAAGAGCTCGGGAAGGGGGCTCTTTTTGAAGGTAAAGACGCCATTGACCCCGACGACGAACCCGGGGAGGTCAAGCACGGCACGCAGTTCCTCTTCGCCGTCCGTAAACGAGTGAAAGACACCCGTGAGGGCACCGGCTCCCACATCTCTCACGGCTCGGACTGCGTCAAGAGTGGCGCTGCGGGCGTGGATGCTGACGGGAAGAGAGCGGGCTTTCGCCCACTCGAGCTGCCGGCGGAAAGCGGCGTTCATCTCCGACTTTCGCTCCGTGGACCAATAGTAATCGAGCCCGATTTCGCCCACTGCGACGTACTTTTCGGGGTGGGTAGAGAGTTCCTTTTCGAGCAGATCCAAGTCGGCTTCATAGTCTACGGGCATCTCGGTGGGGTGCTGACCGATCATTCTGCGGAAGAAGTCGGGCGCGAGGGCGTAGGCCTCGTCCATCTCGGCAAGGGAATCGGCGTTGACGGCAGGGATGAGCGCCCGGGAGACCCCCGCTTCACGAGAGAGGCGGATCGATTCGGAGAAGTCGGGTGCGAACTCCGCACCGTAGAAATGGGTATGGGTGTCTATAATTTCGGGCATCGTCAGAGGAGGGAAGCGTCCGCCCCCTCACGGACACGGACAAAACGGGTAATGATGCGGGAATCGATCGTCGTGCGGGAAAGGAGACGGGCGTCTGTCGGCAGGCAGGGGACATGCAGACCGTAATGCAAAAGGAAAGGAGCCGTCTCCACGCGTATTTCGTCCCAGAGGTCGCGATCCATGAAACTCTGAAGCGTCTCCCGTCCCCCTTCGACCAAAAGAGAAGTAATCCCCTCATCCTCATACAAGCGTCGGAGGGCATCCGTAGAGACCTCACCAAGCCCCAACCATCCCTCGGGGACGTCTCCGTGCGTGAGGAGGATCCGCTTAGGCGAAAAAGGGCTTAGAAGCCAGAGGCGGTTATCGAGCCGTGGGCGGTCTTTCTCCAGCGTGTGCCGGCCCACCAGGATACCCGAGTACCTGCTCCGTAAGCGGTGTACCAAAAGCGACGAGAAGGGCGAAGAGAGCCGGGTCGCCGGCTCTGAGCTCGGTCGCTCTCCGTCTATGAAGCCGTCGAGCGACTCGGCCCACTTGAGGAGGACGAAAGGCCTGTGCCTCTCCTGCCCCGTGAGGAATACCTTAGCGAGCCGGCGGCACTCCTCTTCCATAAAACCGACCGTCACGGGTATGCCCGCCTCCCGGAGTATCGCCACGCCTTTGCCCGATACGAGGGGATTGGGGTCAAGGGTTCCCGTGACGACACGCCCCACACCCTCACGGGCGAGCATCTTGGCACAAGAGGGGGTTCGCCCTTCGTGTGCACACGGCTCGAGGGTCACATAGAGCGTACTCTCGGGAATGAGCGGACGGTCTTCCGGCTTGATGCTCCGAAAGCAATTCACTTCGGCGTGTCCCTCTCCCGCCTTTTGGTGGTAGCCCTCGCCTATCACCCGGTCGCCACACACAAGGACGGCACCCACACGGGGGTTTGGGGCGATGCGTGCGGCCTCGGCCCTTAGGGCGAGGTCGATGGCCCGGTGCATATACAGGGGCGAAATGGGGGTGTCCGGTCGTACCATTTTTGATTAACTTTGTGTGAGATGAAAAGTGTACAGCAAATCAAGCGTGAGACGTCTGAGCGCCTCACCGCCTACTACCCGCCTGATGAAGCGGAGGCGATTTCCCGCATCCTCATAGAGGAGATCGGCGGGAAGTCCTACCCTTCGTTGGTTTTGGAGGCATACAAACTTACCGAAAAAGAGCTTGCGACGCTTAGTGACGAGACCGGTAGACTGCTCCGACACGAACCGCTTGGTCAAGTCATCGGTCACGCGTGGTTTGGAGACCTCCTGCTCAAAGTGACACGCCGGACGCTCATCCCGAGACCGGAGACGGAGGAACTCTGTGAAAAAATTGTGTCCAAAGGGTGGCTTGCTTCCGCCCGCACTGCACTTGACGTCGGCACCGGCACGGGTGCCATCGCCCTTTTCCTCAAAAGCCGTGCCCCCGAAGTCGAAGTACACGCCTTGGAAATCGACCCCGAGACCCTTGCCGTGGCAGAAGGCAACGCGCGTGACCTCGCCCTCCCTGTCCGCTTTCACTTGGGGAGCATATTGGACGATGAGCCTTTAGGGGCTTTCGACCTCGTCGTGAGCAATCCCCCCTACATTCTGCCCTCGGAGCGGAAAGAGATGAGACCCCACGTCCTCGAGTACGAGCCGCACGGGGCACTCTTCGTGTCGGAAGCGGATCCGGTACTTTTTTACCGTGCCATCCTCGAGCGACTCGGCTCCGAAATGTCTCCCGGAGGGCGCATCGCCCTCGAGCTCAACCCCCTCACGGCAGAGGAGGTGGAAGCGCTGTACCGGGAAGCGGGATTCCGCACGGAGCTTTCCCGCGACCTCTATGGGAGGGTACGCTTTCTTTTTGCCGAGAAAACGGACTAAATTTTGGTCTGTATCTCGCAAACTTCTTGACCTGTACCCGGAGAAAACTTTGCTCCGTGTCTCGCAAAAACTTTGGTACGTGCAAAAAATATATGACCGACGACGAACTCTATCACAAACTCCTCCTCAAAGCCGGCGCCTACACCGCGAGAGCCGAGCATTCGCCCAAAGAAGTGGAAGCCAAGCTCTACGCCTGGGGTGGTGAAGACCTCTCCCCCGCCCTCGCCGCCCGCATCCTCGCTGAGCTCGAAAAAGAGGGCTACGTCGACGCACGGCGCTACGCCGAGAAGTACACCCGCGACAAAGCCCTCTTCCTCCACAAAGGTCCCAAGCTCATCCGTCGGGAGCTCTTTATGAAAGGCATCACGGACAAAAGTATGATTAGCGACGCGCTCTCCACCATCGACGACGAAGAGTGGCTGGAGGGGCTCAAGACCTACCTCAGCCCCAAGGTGCGTCAGTACCGCTCCAAAGCCAAAGACACACACGACCTCTCCTCTCGTCTCTACCGCGCCGCCTATGCCCGCGGGTACGAAGACCGGCAGATACGCGCCTACCTGAGAGAGGCGGATTTGGGCGAAGCGGAAGACTTCGATGGCGGCGATGATTGGGACTGAAAGGACATCGGGGCGTATTTTCAAGCCTTTCAAAAGGAGCCTATTGTCCGTGACGGATCTCCTCTTTCCCGCCTACTGTCTTTCCTGCGGCAGACGAACGGAAGAGGGACGGCGATTTCTGTGCAAGTCCTGTTTCGACTTACTCCCGAGAGACCTGCCGGGGAGTGATTACTATGGAGCCGTCGCCCGCCTCGCCGGACTCTCGCCTTTTGCCGAGTACCGGTCCGACCTCCTTTTCTCGCACTTTAATGCCTCCCGCCTCCTGCTCCACCAGATCAAGTACCGGGATTGCCCCGAGATCGCTTACCGTCTCGCTAAAGCGTTTGCCACCGAGCACAGAAATAAGGGACACTTCTCCGACGTCTCGCTCATACTCCCTATCCCCCTCTCCCCGGGACGGATGAGACAAAGGGGCTACAACCAGTCCGACTACATCGCCCGGGGCCTTTCCGATGGTCTCGGGATACCCGTGCGGAGCGACCTCTTGGCACGCCGGGAATCCTCGGGCACTCAGACGAAGCGAGGCAAGAGCAGCCGTTGGGAAGAGTTGGAAGGTCTCTTTTACCTTCCCAAGCCCTCCGAAGTCCGGGATCGACGTCTCCTCATCTGCGACGACCTGCTCACATCGGGCTCCACACTCCTGCACGCCGCTCGGGCGCTCCTATCCTCCGAGACCCCGCCCGAGTCCCTCTCCTACTATACCCTTTTCCTGAACTTTGTCTCCTAAAGGTATGCCTCTCCGTCTCTCCGCAGCCTCCCATCCGGACGAGATACTGGGCGATTACCGTCAGTACCTCGTCCTTGAGCGCAGCCTCTCCGAAAACACCCTCCTCAGTTACACCCGCGACCTGAACCACCTCTTCGAATTTGCGGACTCGTATCGGGGCGGCACGAGTGTCTTTGCCCTCAAATATGAAGACCTCGAGACCTTTCTCTCTTACCTTGCGGATCTGGGCTTGGGGCAAAACAGTATGGCGCGCGTCGTGAGCGGGGTCAAAAGTTTCTACCGCTTCCTTGAGCTCGAGGAGATCGTCCCCGACAACCCCACCCTTCTCCTCGAGACACCGGCACACGGGCGGCACCTGCCGGAAGTCCTCTCCGTGGAGGAGGTGGACACGATACTGGATGCGATCAACACGGAGACGGACAAAGGGGTGCGCGACCGGGCGCTTTTGGAACTGCTTTACAGCTGCGGTCTCAGGGTCTCGGAAGCCTGCAACCTCACTTTCGGTCAAATCTTCCTTGAGGAGGGATTCGTCCGCGTCATCGGCAAAGGACATAAAGAGCGCCTCGTGCCGATGAGTCCCGAAGCCCGTGAGCGCATCCGCGCCTACCTCCCCATCCGCCACGAGATCGTCCCGAAAGCGGGTCAAGGCGACTACCTGTTCCTCTCTCGCGAGCGGAGCGCCATCACGCGTCAGATGGTCTTCACATTGCTGAAAAAACTGGCTCGTGAAGCGGGCATCACCAAGAAGATCTCGCCCCACACCTTTCGCCACAGTTTCGCCACCCATCTGCTGGAGGGCGGAGCGAACCTCCAAGCGATCCGCGATATGCTCGGGCATGCGGACATCGGCACGACGGAGATCTATACGCACATCGAACGCTCCCGCCTCCGTGACGAGATCCTCAGCCACCACCCCCGCAATAAATGACTTCATCTTTAGCTTTTACTCTGTCAAAGAGGGAAAATATTTTGGTCTGTATCTCACTAAGTCGAGACACAGACCAAAATTTTCTTTTCGCCCGGACCAAGCCGACCTTTTTGGTACGTACTCCGAATTTCGACCTTTATACACAGCCACTTCTACGGTGTCTAAGGTACCCAAAGAAAGAACCGTTGATTCCGACTTCTTTGCACAAAAAAGTGAGGCCTCAATCTCGAGGCCTCATCTTTTCGTGTCCCATAGCGCGGGTCAATATTGAGTACTACTTTTTCTATAATTTAGGTGACTGTGTCAATTCACACTCTTTTCTACTTACAATGCAAAGTTACCCCGCGCCGCACCTCCGCGAAATACCTACGAAAGGGTAAATTTTGGACAAAAGACCCGCCTAACCTACCTACCGGGGTGCTGTGAGCCACACTTTAGGGGAAGAAATGGTAACTTTGAGAGAGAGAGAAAAAAGGAAAAGACAACCCGAAAACAAAACATCGCACAATGGCTACAACAGACCTCAGCGCTTACAATCCGAAAGAAGTTCCCTCAGGAAAGGGCAAAAAAGTCACCATCATCGTCAGCGAATGGAACGGGGACGTGACGCGGAACCTCCTCAAAGGTGCGCTCGACACACTCCTCAAGTACGACGTCAAAGAGGACGACATCACGGTCAAATGGGTACCCGGCAGCTTCGAACTCATCTACGGCTGCAGCTACGAAATCAGACACAAGCTACGTATTCCGGATGGCGTAATAGCCCTCGGCTCCATCGTACGGGGCGAGACACCGCACTTCGACTACATCGCAGAAGCCACCACCGTAAACCTCGGGAGGCTTAACACCGATGGTCTCAGACCCGTGATTATGGGCGTACTCACCACGGACACGATGCAGCAAGCCCTCGACAGATCGGGCGGCATACACGGCAATAAGGGCGTGGAAGCAGCCGTCACCCTGCTCAAAATGATGGCACGCTTCTAAGCAAAAGATTTTACTCCCTCAAATAGATTTCATCCCCTCAGTAGAGAAGTAAAATAAGCACCTGTGCGATGACGACGCGGGCGAAGATTCCAAGGGGATAGACGGTGGCATAGCTCACCGCACCTTTGTCGTTACCGGTGCGGGAGGCGAGATAGTCGAGTGCGATGGGGTTTGCCATCGCACCGCAGACCCACCCGCCCACGGTATTGAAGGACTGTTTGGTCCACAGAAGTGCCGCAAGAGCCACGAGTGTGGTGGGGACTATGGTAATCAAAGCGCCTATCCCGAGCCAGTAAAGCCCCGGGCCTTCGCTCAGTGTCTCGAAGAAACCTGCACCACTCGTCAGCCCGAGACCCGCCATAAAGAGCGTGAGCCCGAGGGTACGGATCATAAGGTTGGCGGAGTGGGTGATGTACGTCGTGAGCCTGAGGCGGTAGCCGTAGGCGCCCATAAGGATACCCACGATGATGGGACCCGCTGCGATGCCGAGGTTGAAGGTCGATCCTCCGGATCCGGGTATGGGTATCGGTACCATACCGAGCAGTATGCCGAGGACGATACCGAGGAAGATACTGACGAGATAGGGTGTGTCGAGCGGCTTAAGCTCATTACCGAGGACACGGGAGAGGAGGTCGAGTTTTTCGGCCGGCCCGACCACAGTCACGCGGTCTCCGAGCTGCAGGACGAGATCGGAGTGCGGCACGAGTTGCATCTCTGCACGAAACACGCTGACGACATTGACGCCGTACTTATTGCGGAGCCTCAGTCCTTTGAGGCTGCGTCCGTTAATGTCGTCTTTGGAGACGAGGATGCGCCGTGTGACGAGATTTTTGGCAGCGGGCACACTGACCCACTCCCGTCGCTTCTCGCCTGCCGGCACGGCGGCGCCGAAAAACTTTTCCAGCTCGGGTCTATCGGCTTCGTTGTGTACCACATTGAGGTGGTCGCCTTTCATAAAGACGGTATCGGGCGTAGGGAGAAAGATTCTTCCCTCCCTGCAAATCTCACTGATGAGGTACTCCACCCGAAACTCTTTGTGGACCTCCTTGAGGGTTCTGCCGAAGAGGGCTTCATTGGTCACGAGGTACTCTTCCGTGAAGTGCTCGTTTCGGGTCTCCCCGAGGTTGTCTTTGCGGGAGAGTTTGTCACCGCTGAAGAGCCGCATCAATTCCAAGACCAAGAAGACGCCCACCGTGCCTATGGGGTAAGTGATGGCCGTGGCAAGTGCCATGTTATTGACGATCTCCCTACTCTCGGGCGTGTCGCCCAATATACCTACGACTGCCTGCTGGGCAGATCCGAGGGCGGGGGTATTGGTGACGGCGCCATTGAGGATACCCATGGCGTTGGCGACATTATCGATGCCGAAAAAGACCAGCAAAAGGGCAGAGAGCGTGCCGACGACGGTGAGGGCGAGCATCCACAGATTAAGCTCAAGACCTTTGGACTTAAACGTGGCGATGAAACCCGGTCCCACCTGGATTCCGAGGGCATAGATAAAGAGCACAAGGCCGAAGTTCTCCGCGAAAAGCACCATCTCGGGGTTGACTTTGACCCCAAGGTGTGCCAGAAGTATCCCCACGAAAAAGACACACACGGCACCGAGAGACACGTTACCGAGTTTCATATTTCCGATCCAAAGCCCCACCCCGCTCGTGATGGCGATGACGAGTGCGGTGAGGACGAAGGAGGAGCCGGAGAGCAGTTCCGCTATGTAGTGCATAGTTTTTTGTTTGATAAATCGGTCTGTATCTCCTTCTCAAAAGACACAGACCGAAAAATTTATTTCGTACAGACCGAGGGAAAACTCGGGTACGTACCAAAATTTTACCCACACACAGGGTTAGTCACACCTGTGCAGCCGGCTCTCTAAATGGAGAGAACCTTAGAAAGAGGCATTTTTCGGAGTGCGGGGGAAGGGGATCACGTCACGGATGTTTTGCATCCCGGTGACGAAGAGGATGAGGCGCTCGAAGCCGAGACCGAAGCCGGAGTGCGGCACGGTGCCGAAGCGACGCGTGTCGAAGTACCAGTACATTTTCTCCACGGGGATGCCCATCTCGCGGGAACGGGTCACGAGCTTATCGTAGTCCTCCTCGCGCTGAGAGCCGCCTATGATCTCGCCGATGCGGGGGAAGAGCACGTCCATGGCGCGCACCGTCTTGCCGTCATCGTTTTGCTTCATATAGAACGCCTTGATCTCCTTGGGGTAATCGGTAAGGATCACGGGGCGCTTGAAATGGTGCTCGACGAGGAAACGCTCATGCTCGGCAGCAAGGTCGGCACCCCAGTAGACGGGGAACTCGAACTTCGCTTCACCACTCTTCACGGCTTCCTCCAGTATCTTCACCCCTTCGGTGTAGCCCAAGCGGACGAAGTCCGTGGAGACGACGGAGCGGAGTCGGTCGATGAGGGTCTCGTCGTAGGTGTCATTGAGGAAACGGAGGTCGTCCGGGCAGTTGTCCAGCGCCCAATTCACCAAGTACTTCAGGAAGTCCTCGGCCAGGTCCATATTTTCCTTTATCTCGTAGAACGCCACTTCCGGCTCTATCATCCAAAACTCGGCGAGGTGTCGGGGTGTATTGGAGTTTTCGGCACGGAACGTGGGACCGAACGTATAGATCGCGCCGAGTGCCGTGGCTCCGAGCTCGCCCTCAAGCTGACCCGAGACGGTGAGGTTCGTCTCCGTGCCAAAGAAGTCTGTGTCGTAGGATACTTTACCGTCCTCGCCCACGGGGAGGTTATTCACGTCCAGCGTGGTCACCTGAAACATCTGACCCGCACCCTCGGCATCGGACGCGGTAATGAGGGGCGTGTGGAAGTAGTAGAACCCGCGGTCGTGGAAGAACTTGTGGATCGCATACGCCATATTGTGACGGATGCGGAGCACAGCCCCAAAGGTATTGGTGCGGGGACGGAGGTGCGCCACTTCGCGGAGGAACTCGAGGGTGTGTCCTTTCTTCTGGAGCGGATAGGTCTCCGGATCGGCAAGACCGTAGACCTTGATCTCTTCGGCCTGCACTTCCATCGTCTGTCCTTTGCCCTGCGACTCTACCAAGGTTCCTGTGACGCTGAGCGATGCGCCGGTGGTGATGGACTTGAGGAGCTCGGGGTCGAACTTATCGACCGGAGCGACCACCTGAAGGCTCGTGATGCTGGAGCCGTCATTAAGGGCGATGAAAGCGACGTACTTACTGCCGCGCTTGGTGCGCACCCACCCTTTTATGTTTACTTGCTGCCCGAAGGGAGCTGTCTTGATTAGTTCTTTTATCAGCGTTCGTTCCATAAAACAATCCTGTGTTGTATCTGTATCAAACTTCCCGACTTGCGGGGAAAGTGAAAAATGCCGTGTAGACCTCTTTTTTCCAAAAAACGGGCTCAGAGCCAAATGCTGTCCCCGGGGTTCAAGTCCACGACCTCTGCTCCGAGCTCGCCGGCCATACCTTTGACCGTCTTCCGTCCAAATTCGATGCCCATATCGTTGAGCGTGATGTCGTGGTAAGTCACGATCCGCTTCGGGCTTATCGCCCTGAGCCACCTCTGCGTATCCACCGCCTTGCTCCAAGGCGCCGTCAGAGGCACCATAGCCAGCTCGGGATGTAGACCCGTGAGGTAGGCATCTCCGGGGTGAAGGATCTTATCTCCTATGAAGTAGCCCAAGTTTTCTATGGGGGCATCATTGAGGTTTGCGACGTCCTGCCACTCGCCAAGGACTTCTACTTCTATTTCGCCCACACTGAAGCGGTCGCCCTTATGCACCACATGCACCGGGAAATCCGCCGCCCTACTCAGCGACTCCGGTCCGTAAATCCGGGCGGACGGCTGAATAGCGTGGAGGTCATACAGTGCCGTGTGGGAGACGTGGTCAAAGTGGTCGTGGGTCACTAAGACGGCATCCGCCTCGTGGAGGTTCTCCGGCACTCCGAAGTCTCCCGGATCCACAAAGAGCAAGGACTTGCCGTCCCCCACTGCGATGCAGGCGTGCACGCAGCGTGTCAGTTTCAGCGTGTCTGTCTTACTTTTCGGCATAGTTGTCTCTCAGTAGCCAAAAACGTTCCTATTTCCCCTCAGCACGGTACCCGGACGAAGCTCCAAAGGAGATACAGACCGAGAAGATGACGCGGGTCTGTACCCGGATTCTTTTTTGTACGTACCAAGGAAACCGTCCCGGTACGTACCCCGCTCGGTCGTCACTCTGTGCCGTATCAGTCGAAGAATCCGTTCTTGAGGTTGATTACTTCCTGTTCCGTCAAGTAGCGCCACTTACCCCGGCCCAGGTTCTTCTTCGTAAGTCCTGCAAAATAGACCCGGTCGAGCTTGAGGACGCGGTACCCGAGTGCTTCGAAGAGCCTCCTGACGACACGGTTTTTGCCCGAGTGAATCTCGATGCCGACCTGCGTGTGGTCCTCTTCGTCCACGTACGAGATGGCATCCGCGTGCATCTCTCCGTCGGAAAGCTCGACACCGTCGGCCAATTTCTGCATATCTTCCGGAGCCACCTCTCTGTCGAGCCAAACCTGATAGATCTTCTTTTTCTTGAAAGAAGGATGCACGAGCTTGGAGGCGAGGTCTCCATCGTTGGTGAGGAGGAGGACACCCGTGGTATTGCGATCCAGACGACCGACAGGGTAGATACGCTCTGTCGCGGCATTACGCACGAGGTTAAGGACGGTGAGACGCTCCTGAGGGTCTTCGGTCGTCGTCACCACGTTGCGGGGCTTATTGAGGAGGATGTAGACTTTCTCTTCCGCCGTAAGCACCTTGCCGTTGACTTCGACGCGGTCGGTGGGAGCGACTTTCGTCCCCAGTTCGAGGACGGGGGTGCCGTTGACTACGACAGCGCCCGCGAGGATGAGCTGGTCGGCTTCGCGGCGGGACGCCACGCCGGCATGCGCGAGGAACTTATTGAGCCGGACACTTGTCTCGGGCTCCATTTGCTCCTCAAACTCATAGCGGGGACGGGGTTTGGTCTGCTTCTGGGGGCGGTTGTTCTGGGGTTTCTGTCCCTTGCCTTTGGGGGCAAAGTTGGGCTTATTGCCTTTTCCTCCCTGTCCCTTGCGCTGCTCTCTCTGCTCGAATCCGCCCTTACCTTGGGGGCGATCCTGACCTTTGCCTTGACCGTAGGGACGGTTGGCATTAAATTGGCGGCGCTGTTTGTACCCGCCTTCCTGCTCGTCATACCCTCCGCGGTCTTCGTTGTGGGAGGGACGGTAATTGGTGCGCCTGTAGCCTTCGCCTTCGCCGGAGTGCTCTGCGCGGTAGCGGTCACGGTAGGAGGGCGCCTGTTTGTCTCCGTCATCGCCCGAGTAACTCTTCCTGCGGGCGTAGTCGCCGTCACCGCCCGCGTCGTAATTTCGGCGGGGGCGGGAGGCATACCCGGCAGTGCGTTTTTCGTAAACGCCACCTTCATCGTCGTCGGCGCCGGTTTCGTAGCGGCGTTTTCTTTCCGTCATGGCCTGCATCTCTTCGCGAGTAAGGCGCACGCGCTGTCTTTTGCGGGTCGAGGAGCTGTTTTCGCCCGTCTCTTCGCCGGATTTCTTGTCGGCAAAAGAGTCTTCTCTGTTCGTTGTCATCTTGTTTTGGTGTGTCTGTATGTTACCGGCCTCTCCATCGCGGAGAAGCAGAGCGGCCTCACGGTCGCAAAAATTCATTTCTCACTGGAAAAGGTCATCGATTTCCTGCTTCACAGGCGCAGTCGAGACCGGAGCCTTGATGCCGTTGTCATCCCTGGCACACGGGTCTTGGTACTCGGGCGGGTAGACAAATTTCTCATCGGGATTGATGCCCAGGACATCCGCACGCTTGCGGAGCTCGGCGTCGTCAAAGACTTTTTTGTAGAAGAGCGCCACGATCGGCAAGGCCATACTGGCGCCCTGCCCCATACCGATGCCGTCGAAGTGAATCGATCGGTCTTCGCCGCCTACCCAGCACCCTGCGGAGAGGTTCGGCGTGAAGCCCATAAACCAACCGTCGGAGTGGTTCTGCGTGGTGCCGGTCTTGCCCCCCATATCGGCCGTGAGCCCATAGCGGAAGCGTACCCGACTGCCCGTGCCTTCGTTTATGACACTCTGAAGCATGTAGAGGGTACGGTAAGCGGCACGGGCGGGAAGCACTTCGGTGTGTTTGGCCGTGAACTCCGCGACGACATTGCCGTATTCATCCTCGATGCGCGTCACATAGAGCGGATCGACACGAATGCCCGCAGCCGCGAATGTGGTAAAGCCGCTCGCCATCTCCGCCACGGATATATCGTGCGTCCCGAGCGAGATGGAGGGGACTGGATCCATATGTCCTGTGATGCCGAAGCTCCGGAGGAGCTCGACGAAGGCGTAGGGCGACATCTGCCCCATAAGCCAAGCGGTCACCCAGTTGGAGGAGTTTTGGAGTCCCCACTTGATGGAGACCATACCGCCCGAGCCGTGTCCTGCGTTCTTCGGCGACCAAATGGTACCGGCCTCGGTGCGGATGTGCTGGGGCACGTGGAGCATCTGGTCACAGGGCGTGAAGCCCTCGTTCATCGCCATCGAATAGAGGTACGGCTTCATAGTAGAGCCCACCTGGCGTCTGCCCTGCGTGACCATATCGTACTTCATCGTGGAGAAGTCTATGCCCCCCACATAAGCGCGCACGGCACCGGTGTGGACGTCCATGCACATAAAGCCGGAGCGGAGAAGGCTCTTGTAGTAAAGGACGGAGTCCCTTGGGGAGAGGACGGTGTCGACGAGCTCGGTGTGCCCTTTGTGAGACTTGGAGTAAGCGAGGATGCTCATCTCGACGGGCGTATTCATGACGGTCTCTATCTCCCGCTCGGAAGCGCCCTCTTTTTTCAGAGCGCGGTACCGGTCGGTGTTACGGAGAGAGTTCCGGATGATTTCTTCGCGCTCACTCTCCGTGACGTCTCTGGAGAAGGGGGCATAAGACCGGCCTGCTTTCTCCCTATTGAAGACGGGTTGCAGATCGGCGCCGAGGTGTTCGAGCATCGCTTCTTCGGCGTGAGCCTGCATACGGGAGTTTATCCCCGTGTATATTTTCAGTCCGTCGGCGTAGAGGTCGTAGTTGTCGCCGTTGGGTTTCTTATTTTTGTTGCACCAACCGTAGAGGGGGTTATTCTCCCACTCGGCCACGGCGCGCTTATAGTCTTCTTTTTGCCAATCGTAGGGGTAGTCGCTCTCTTTGGGTTCCTTCGCCATCATGATTTGCTGGAGGTAGGCGCGGAAGTAGGGGGCGATGCCGGAGTTGTGGTTCTCACGACTGAAATGAAGCGTGAGGGGCTTAGCTTGGGCCTCTTCGGCTTCGGACGCGGAGATGTAGCCGGCTTCGCGCATCAGGGAGAGGACGACGTTGCGCCGTCCCTGTGTACGCTCGTTGAAGCGTACGGGGTTGAAGTAAGAGGGGTTTTTGGCCATACCCACGAGGGTGGCAGCCTCTTCCAGAGACAAGTCCGCGGGTTTCTTGCCGAAATACGTCTGCGCGGCACGCTCTATGCCGACCGCCTGGTACAGGAAGTCGAACTGATTGAGGTAGAGCGTGATGATCTCCTCTTTGGTGTAAAAACGCTCGAGCTGAACCGCGATCACCCACTCTATCGGTTTCTGGAAAGCGCGCTCTACGATATTGTTGACTCTCGGGGAATAGAGCTGTTTGGCAAGCTGCTGCGTGATGGTGGAGCCCCCGCCCGAGTTTTCGTCACCGAGGATGAGGGTCTTCCAAATGACGCGGAAGACACCCCGCATATCGATGCCGGAGTGCTCCTTAAAACGCTTGTCTTCCGTGGCGATGAGGGCGTTGACGAGATCCGGAGAAAGCTCACTGTAGTCCACGAAGAGTCGGTTACCGCCTGCGCGGGCATAGGATCCGAGGACGACACCGTCTTCGCTGATGACTTGGGAAGCGTATTTATCGATGGGGTTTTGGAGCTGTTCGATATCCGGCATATAGCCGATGATGCCCCAAGAGACAGCAAGGACGAAGAGAATCACGGCGAGGACGAGGGCTCCGAACAGTCCCCACAGCGTCGCGATGACAAGGTTTGTCCCTTTTAGCTTCATATCTGTATATCTTATGTGTTATGGACGAATGAAGGGCTTTCTTCACAGAAAGCAATTGCACACCGCTGCAAAGGTACCCATTTTTCGGTTTGCAGTTGGAAAAAGCGGTACATTTGCATACGTGAATATTCAGTATCGGCAAAAAATATGCGTCCCTCCACAAAAGTTCTACTCCTCATCCTCTCTCTCTCCGCTTGTCCGCTCCTAAGCAGGGGGCAGGTTTCGGTCTTGACCGAATTCATCGTATCCCTCGAAGGCGACAGCCTGCGCTTTCCGATGGCGGTGCCGGGGACGGTACAGGAGGAGCTGAAAGCACGTCACCTCATCCCGGACCCTTTCGTCGGCAGAAACGAAGAAAAAGTGCAGTGGGTCTCGGACAGGGACTGGACGATGGAGACGACTTTTGAAGTCGACAGCGACGCACTCCGGAGTGCCAAAGCCTACTTTCTGAGGCTGAAGCAAGTGGACACGTTCGGTGAGATCTACCTCAATGGCGGTCTCGTGGGGACGACGGAGAATTACTTCAGAGACTACGACTTTGAGGTCAAAGAGTTCCTCCGTCCCGGCACAAACCGCCTCCTCATCCGCCTTCTCTCGCCGACAAAGAAGGCGCACCCCCTCTACCTCTCTTCGGGGCTCAATTACCCCGCGGACAACGACCGTGCCGATATCCACTACTCTCCCCTCGTCCGCACCGCGCCTTACCACTTCGGTTGGGACTGGGGACCAAGGCTCATCGCCATGGGGGTGGACGCCCCTGTGCGCTTGGAGCGTGTGGAGGACGGATTTCTCACGGACATAGGACTTCGCGTCGGTCTGTGCAAGAATTTTACTTCGGCCCGTATCTCGCTTTCTTTTCGGTCTGTATGTGCTTCAGAAGGGCTTAGGGCACGCGTAGAGCTCTTCAGCCCGGAGGGCAAACTTTTGTCCCAAAAGGTAGTTTCCGCCCCCTCCGACACTTTGGCGTCATCCGTAGAGTTCGATCTCCGGAATCCGCGTCTGTGGTGGCCCAACGGGATGGGCGACCAACCGCTCTACTCGGTTCGGATTGCGCTCCTCAGAGACGGCCGCGAAACGGCCGCAAAGAGTTTGACCTTCGGCATCCGTGAGATTGTATTGGATCGGACGAAAGACAAGCTCGGGGAGCGGTTCGCCCTACGGGTGAACGGCCGCCCTTTTTACGCCAAAGGTGCCAACTACCTCCCCCACGAGAGGCGGTTCAGAGAGGTGGGAGACCCCTACTCCCTCTCAAAGCTTTTCAAAGAAGACCTCCTGCCCGTGCACATCAATATGCTGCGGGTTTGGGGTGGAGGGATGTATGAGACGGAGGAGTTTTACAACCTCGCAGACAACCTCGGCATCCTCATCTGGCAGGACTTCCCTTTTGCCTGCTCCACCTACCCCAATGACCCTCAATTTAGAGAAAACGTCACTCAGGAGCTGCGAGACAACCTCACCCGCATAGCCCGTCACCCCTCCTTGGCGCTTTTTTGCGGGAATAACGAGGTGCTGGAAGGCATAGAGCACTGGGGTTGGAAAAAGAAGTACGGATACACGGACGAAGAGTGGCAGAAGATGCGCCGGGACTATGACGACTTCTTCCGCGGGCTTCTACCGGGTCTCGTGGAGCGATATGCCCCCGGCACGGCTTACATACACGGGTCTCCGATCTCCGCCAACTGGGGCTCCCCGGAGAGCCTCCTCTCGGGAGACAGCCACTACTGGGGCGTGTGGTTCGGCGGTGAGGGCTTCGACACTTTCGACAAAAATTACGGCCGGTTCTCTTCCGAGTTCGGCTTCCAGGCGTTCCCCGAGATGAAGACCATCCGCGCTTTTGCCCCGGGTGTGCCGGCTAACAGCCTCGACATCGACCACCCCCTCTTGCAGTACCGCCAGAGGTCTTTCATCGGCAACCGAACCATCACGGACTATATGAAGCGGTCGTACGACGTACCGGAGAAGTTCACCGACTACGTCTACACCGGGCAGCTCCTCCAAGGTCACGGGATGGATTACGCCATTAGAGCCATCAGGAGAGGCTATCCGACGAACCAAGGGCTCCTTTTCTGGCAGCTCAACGACGTTTGGCCCGCCATCAGCTGGTCCTCGGTGGACTATTACGGCAATTGGAAAGCACTCCACTATAAGCTCCGATCGGCTCTCGCACCCGTCATCGTCGACATCGTGGAGAAAGAGGGAAGGCACGAGCTCTGGCTCTGCTCCGACCAAGCCATAGACGGCAGCGTGAAGATCACACTTCGGGCGATGGACTTCGCGGGGCAAGAGCTATGGACGCAGTCCAAAGACTACGCCCCACCCGTGGGTGAACCTTTCTCCAAGCGGGTGGAGAATCTTGACGAAGCTCTTTTTGCCCAAAACGGCGGCCAAATGGTCGTCCTCATCCAAGCCGAGGGAAAGGACGGGGTCGCCCTCGCCCGGCGGATCTATTACCCTTTGAAGCCGAAAGAGCTCCGCCTGCCGCCTTTTAAACCTTTGGCAGAAGTGCGCGTCACAGAGGGCAAAATGGTGCTTACCCTATCGTCCGGCACCCTCGCGAAAGACCTCTATATCCGCACCCCGGACGAGTGGCAGGGCGCGCGACTCTCGGACAACTTTTTTGACCTCCTTCCGGGCGAGACAAAGACCGTGACCATCACACACCCCGCCATCACCCCTCTTAGCTCGCTCTCCGACCTGCACTTTCAGACACTCAATGCACAATGATAGAACTCGAAGTCTGCGCGGACTCCGTCCGCTCCTGCATAGCCGCCCGAAGAGGCGGCGCCCATAGAATCGAACTCTCGGCGGGTCTCTCCGACGGAGGTCTCACTCCGTCCTACAGCTTCGCCGAAATCGCACTCGAAAATTGCGACCTGCCCATCTATCCCATCATCCGACCCCGTGGCGGCGACTTCCTCTATGATGAGTACGAACTGCGTCAGATGGAGTACGACATCGAGTACTTCTATGAGCTGGGGGTGGCGGGATTCGTCTTCGGCGTACTCACCCCCCGAGGTGAGCTCGACCTCCTTGCCAATGCACGCCTCCTTGACGCTGCGGATGGCAAGCCCTGTACACTCCACCGCGCCTTCGACATGGTACGGAACCCGATGAAGTCCTTGGACGAAGCCATACGCCTCGGTTTCTCCCGCATCCTAACTTCCGGCGGTGCAGCCTCCGCACTCGCCGGGGTCGACCAAATTCGTGAGCTGGTAGGAACCGCGGGAGATCGCATCACCATCATGGCGGGCAGCGGGGTTCGACCCGAAAATGCCCTCGAGGTCGTCACCCGCTCCGGCGTCGGCGCACTCCACGGCACACTCCGATCCACTTACGACAGCGCGATGGTCTATCGCAATCCCCGCGTGGGTATGGGTGGAGAAGGGACGGAGAAAGAGTACCTCCTTGAAGCGACGGACGAGACGAAAGTAAGAGCCCTCATAGAGCAATTTCGATGAAAGAGATAGACCTTATCCTCTCCCCGCTCCTCATCCCTGCCTACCCGGCACCGGAGGGGAAGACCGTCTACGTCGTCGCCGATATCCTCCGCGCCTCGACCACCATAGTCACCGCCCTCCAAAACGGCGCAAAGTGCATCTACCCCCTCGAGACGGTTCCCGAAGCGGAAGAAAAAGCGGCGAAGGGGTACCTCGTCGGTGCCGAGCGTGAAGTCCGGAGGCTCCCTTTTGCCCGTTTCGGTAACGACCCCTCCGAGTACTCTGGGGAAGCCGTGGCGGGTCAGGAAATCTACTTCACGACCACCAACGGCACCCGCACCATCAAAGCCTGCTTCTCCGCTAACCCCGACGCCGAAGTGATCGTGGGTGCCTTCTCCAACCTCTCCGCCGTGGCAGACTTCTGCCGCGCGAAGTCCGTCTACGCCGTCGCAGCCGGCTGGAAGGGGAAAGTCTCTTTGGAGGACGCACTCTTCGGTGCCGCCCTCTATGAGCGTCTCAAAGCGACCCACCGCCCCTCCTCCGACGCCCTGAGGATGGTCACCCCGCTCTATGATGAAAGAACCCTCATCGAAGCGGTCAAAAAATCCGATCACTACCCGAGGCTCGTCCGGGCGGAGAAGCTTGAAAGCTTCGAGTACTGCCTCACCCCCGACACCTGCTCCGTCGTACCCGTCGCGCGCCTCTCCCCCGAATCAAAAGAAATCGTCCTCACGATATGAGAAAATACGCCCTCCTTATCCTCGCGCTTTCCCTCGCTTTCGTCAGCGGATGCAAGACGAGCCGCACCGTCGTCACCCGCCCCACCGAGACACGCCCCAAGTCGGCCTACAATGCCTATATCGAGCGTAACGCGGAGCGCGCCCTCGTCAGCCAAAAGATCTACCGTGTCCCGGCGGCCATAACCTTGGCGCAGGGACTCCTTGAGAGCGGTGCCGGCAAGAGTACGCTCGCTTCGCGGGCGAATAACCATTTCGGCATCAAGTGTCACGACTGGCGGGGCGAGAAGTTTTATCAGAAGGACGACGGCCCGAGAGACTGTTTCCGCGTCTATAGCGACATCCAGGATTCTTTTGACGACCACGGGAAGTTTCTCCGCAATAACAGCCGCTACGCGGGGCTCTTCAACCTCAGTATGGACGACTACAAGGGTTGGGCAAAAGGACTTCAGAGAGCCGGCTATGCCACGGACAGAGGCTATGCCAATAAGCTGATCAAAATAATAGAGGACTATCAGCTCTACCTCATCACAGACGACAACCCCGACCGTCGCTACGCCTACAACCGCCCCACACAGCCCAAGCGTGAAGTGAACCGCCAAGGCGACCCCCTTCAGTACCAAAAGCCCGCCACACGCGACACGGCACCGAGAGACGAGCGTGACGTCTTCATCAGCTACGGTCTGCTCTACGTCCTCGCCAAGCCCAATGACGACCTTCCCTCCATCGCGCGGGATATGGGCATCTCGGAGCGCGAGCTGCAGCGGTTCAACGACTTTCCGAAAGGCTACCCCCTCTCCGAGGGCGACATCGTCTACCTCCAGAGAAAATTGCTCAGAGCCGAGCCTCCATTCTATGAGCACACCGTCAAAGTCGGCGAATCCATCCACAGCATCGCCCAGACCTACGGGCTTCAGCTCTCCGCGCTCTACGACCTCAACGGCTTGACACCCGACTACGAGCCCACGGAAGGCGACATCCTCCGTCTCCGCTAAGACGAGACACGGACCGAAAAAGTTTTTTTGGCCGGACCGAGAAATCCAAAAGGTACGTACCGAGGCGCCCGCCTTGGTACGTACCTTTTTTGCACCCCCACCCCGTTTGGTCATCTTTTAGTACCTTTATATGCGAAAAAAGCGGTAGAGATACCCGTAGCGATTTTCACCCGGCACATAATTTTTGCAAGGATATGATAGAACTGTCACTCATTGAGCCCATAGCCCCCGAAAAGATAGAGGCAGAGCTTGGTGCCCTTACCCCACTGAGACCGACCAATAGGAGCAATAATCTCATCTATTCATTCAGAGGCTACGAAGCCCCCAGCACTATGCTCGAAGTAGGGCGGCTGAGGGAAGAGGCCTTCCGGGTTTTCAAGGCTGGGACAGGGCTGCCTCTGGACATCGACTACCACGACTATGACCCTTCGGGATACCGCCAGCTCATCGTCTGGGATCCCTCAGCCAAAAAGATCCTCGGCGGCTACCGCTATATCCTCGGCAAAGAAGCCATCGTACACGGCACGGAGACCAACCTTGCAAGCGAAGAAATCCTCTTCTACTCGGACACCTTCATCACCGAATACCTTCCCCATTGCATCGAACTGGGACGCGCTTTCGTCCGCCCCGACCATCAGCAGGCCAACGG
>JASBZK010000006.1 GCA_029983505.1 Porphyromonas sp. | reverse complement strand
TACTGGGCTTTCTGACCCACAAAATATCTTTTCCGACTTTTACCGGACAGCAATAGGTCAAAATAATCTTCTTGGTCTGTACCCCGTATTTTTCAATCCTAAGTGCAACACAAGAGGGAGAAAAATCAGGAGGTTTGGGGGTATACGTAGAGGGCTGTAGCCGAAAAAGAGACGCCGGTACTTTGGAAAGAAGGGATAGGCGGGGTGACTTTGGTGAGGGTACAGTCAGCTTTCGTGAGTAGGGGGAAAGAAGAGCCGAGTGCAGTAAGGATTCTTCCCACGACGTGCTCAAGGAGCTTGGAGGGGAGGTCCATCTCTTTCTTCAAAACCTCGTAGACTTCGGCGTAATTGACCGTATCGGAGAGCTCGTCCGACTCCATGGCAGAAGAAGCCGGGAAATAGAGCGTCAATGTGACGAGATAGTCACCGCCGATGATTTTTTCGGCAGGGAGGGCGCCGTGATAGGCATAGAAGCGGATGTCAGAGAGGGTGACAGCGGTTTCTGTTATTTTCATCGGTTGGTTCGGATTTTTTCTTCTTGGCGGCGAAGTGCCTCTGCGTGTACGAGCCGGTAGATTTGGTCTACGAGTTCCTCTGGGATATGGTAGATCTCGGCCATCTTTCTGCGGGTCTCATAGAGTTTCAGTTCACGAGAGATCTGGTGCGGCTCCATTTGGTGGAAAGCTTTCCACTCCCCGATCTGATCCGTCATCGAGAAGCGTTCGTGCAAAAGGCGGATGATCTCTTCGTCTATTTTGTCGAGCAAAAGTCTGAGGCGGACAAGCTCGGGGTCTTCTTCACTGCTGTCAGACTGACCGGGGTCTATCTCGGTGAGTATCTTTTTCAGCTCCGACGGGAGAAGCTGCTGGGCACTGTCTGTGAGCGCCTCCTCCGGCTTATAGTGGCTCTCGACGATCAGTCCGTCAAATCCCCTCTTCGTGGCTTCACGAATCACGGACGGGACATAAGCCCTGTCTCCTGCGATGTGGCTGGGGTCGCAGAGAAGCGGCAGCCCCACAGGTGCTTTCGAGCGGAACTCATCCGCGAGGTGCCAAAGAGGGATATTCCTTAGAGCGCTCTCCCCGCCGACGTAAAAGCCCCTCAGGATAGCACCTACCCGACTGATGTCGTGATTGAGCAGACGCGCAATCGCGCCTATCCAAAGGTCAATATCGGGAGCCAAAGGGTTTTTCACCAAGACAGCGATTTCCCTACCGTCCAACGCCTCGGCGATTTCCTCCATAGCAAAAGGCGAGGTCGTCGTACGGGTGCCTATCCAAATGAAATCCAAGCCGTAATCAAGCGCGAGCTCGGTGTGCCGTGCAGAGCCGACTTCGGTTCCCACGAGGAGACCGGTCTTTTCCCGCACTTCCCTCAGCCAAGACAGAGCCTCCTCTCCATACCCTTCGAATCCTCCCGGACGGGTACGCGGCTTCCACACTCCGGCACGGAACAATTTCAGCCCCACCTCCCCCCTTAGGCGCTCGGCAGTCGAAAGGAGCTGTTGCTTACTCTCGGCACTGCAAGGACCTGCGATTAGGAGATTATCCTTATCGGAAAGCGATGGAAAGAGAAGGTTCATTTCGTCTCTAACTTTTAGGGGTGCATAAGCCGGACGGCCGACTTGACGAGGGCAAGGGTGTTTTTGAGGTTATCAAAGACTTCTGCCCCGCTGGCATTCTTGTGTCCGCCTCCGTTGAAGAACTTGGACGCAAATTCATTGACCGGAAACTCGCCCTTGCTCCTCATAGAGACCTTCGTGTACTTATTCATCTCGTGCAGGAAAATCGAGAACTCGATCTCTTTGGCATTGAGCGGCTCATTGACCACACCCTCGGTGTCGCCGACTTGGTAGTTGAATTCTCCCTTTTCCGCCCTGCTGACCGTGACGATAGCCGTCTTGTACTCGGGCAAAATCGTCATATTATTCCCCAAGATGTGTGCAGTGAGGCGCAGACGGTCGATGGAGTAGCTCCGCATAATGCGGTCGGCTATCTTATCTTTCTCGATTCCACACTCCAAAAGGAACGAAATGGTCTCGTATATGGCGGGGTTCTCGGAGTTATAGCTGAAGTTTCCCGTATCGGTCATCATCCCGGTGTAGATGCATTCGGCGGCAGTCTTATTGATCGTGTCCCGCCATCCGATGGCATCAAGCAAGGTGAAGAGCAGGTGCGAAGTGCTGCTCATAAAAGTGTACGAGAAACAGAGATCCGTGAACGGAGACGGGTCAAGGTGGTGGTCTATGAGAACCTTGAAGCCCGGTGCCTCCAAAACCGTCTCCGCGAGCTCTTCGAGACGCTTGGGCTCATTGAAGTCCATCAGCATCAAGACATCGGCCTCGGCGATTGCTTGGCGCGCTTCAGAGGGGTTTTCTCTATCGATGATGGCCTCCGTGGCTCCCGGTATCGTGGCGAGGCTTGAGCCATAGACGGTGGGATAGACGACCTTGGTCTCGTGTCCTTTTTGCTTCAATATCTCGGAGAAGGCCAGCGTAGAGCCGAGGGCGTCCCCATCCGGAGAGACGTGCCCGATGAGGGTTATCTTCTTGGGGGAGGAGAGTTGCTCCTTCAGCCTTTGGAGGTCCTGGGGGTCAAAAACAGGTATCATCATTCGGATTCCGGCGTATTCTTGGGTTTATTGGATTTATTCCTCGAGTAGCGACGCTTCTTATTGCGAGGGTTTCCATCCGTGTCGGGTTTGTTTTGCCCCTCCTTTTTCCTCTGAAAAGAGCGTTTGCCCCGGTCTTTCTCCGGCTTAGAACCCTTACCTTTGGAGAACTCTTCGTCCTCCTTTACCTCGTAACCCAGAAATTGCTCTATATGGTCGAAGCGCTCCCTGTCTCTCGGGGAAACGAAAGTAAGTGCAGCGCCGTGAAGGTTCTTGCCTCTCGAAGTTCTTCCGATACGGTGTACATAGTCCTCGGGGTCACCCGGCACATCAAAATTGACGACCACATCAATGTCGTCGACATCGATACCGCGCGAAAGGATGTCCGTGGCAACGATGATATTCGTCTTCCCGCTCTTGAAGTCGTGCATCACCTCGTTGCGGGCAGCCTGATCAAGATCGGAGTGCATTTCCTGCACCTTGAGGCCCTGCATCCTCAGCTCTCTTTTGGCCTGCTTCACGCGCTCCTTGGAGGCAAAAAAGATGATTCCTTTCTCCGGTTTCTCCCTCAGAAGTATTTGGGTGAGGATCGGCATCTTGTCTTCGCCCGTGCAGTAGACGACTTTTTGGACGATGCTCTCCGGCGGGCGCGAAATGGCGATATTGACTTCCACGGGATCTTTCATAATCTCCTTGGCCAGCTGACGGATCTTCGCCGGCATCGTGGCCGAGAACATAATGACTTGGGTATCTTTCGGCAGCTGCCTGTAGATCTCGAGGATGTCGTCGTAAAAGCCCATATCGAGCATCCTGTCGGCCTCGTCAAGGACAAAGAAACTGGAGCGGGAGAAGTCCACACCGCTCATCGAGAGATGCGCCAAGAGGCGTCCGGGAGTGGCTACGATGATGTCGGCACCGAGTTTGAGGGCACGCTTCTGCTGCTCCCACTCCACGCCACCTGTGCCTCCGTAGATGGAGACCGAACTGGTGTTTGTGAAATAGGAAAAGGCATCTATCTGCTGCTCTATCTGCATCGCCAGCTCTCGCGTGGGTGCCATCACAAGGGCATTGACATAGTCGTCGGGGTAGTCCCCCGTGGCGAGCTCACTAAGAAGAGGCAAAAGGTACGCTGCCGTCTTGCCGGTACCGGTCTGGGCACAGGCAATCAAATCTTTACCCTGCAGGATAACCGGGATGGTGGCGCTTTGCACAGGCGACGGTTTCTCATAGCGCATCGCTTCAATCCCGTCCTCTACGAGCGGGTGGAGCCCAAAGTCCCAAAATGTAAGATCCTCCGTGATCGGAGTATTTTCTTCGTTAAGTTGCGGATTCACTGATCTATAAAATTAGCGGTAAATAATCACTCGTATAAGTGAAAAACGGTCTATGGTCTCCTCCGAAAATCTTGGTAGGACCAAAAACTTTTTTCCGGTACGTATCTCCTCCCGACTTAGGTCGTACCCGGAAGAATTTCTTGGTACGTGCAAGAAAAGGAGAAGGTACGGTCACTATCCCTACATTAGTTCTAAACACCGACAAGAGGGCAAATATTTCACACGCTTAGTCCTCCTTATTGATGTTTTTCTCTATCACCTTATGGTAGGTCTCTGTCTTTTTTGCCTCGGCGATGCGCTCGTTGAGGGTCGTCAGTAGCGAATCCCTTCCCGCTTTGACAAGCCACACTTGATTGGAACTGAACGTAAGGTCGGTCGAGATCTCAATGGAGTCGCCTGTCGTGACGGCGATTTCCTCTGCCAACTTTTTCTCGATAAGCGCGTACTTGATCCGCCCCCTAAAGACTTCAAGAGCCACCTCCGCCCCACTCTCGGGCAATGCGGCATAGGAGAGGGACGGATAGGAGAGGTCTGCCATATTACGGACGATTTGGGAGACGGCAGGGTCATCCTCCGAACCGTATATGGTCACGTGTCCGTCTGCCCGGGAAAAATCCGCCATCCAATCCATACCTTTGGGATAAATGAGGGCAAAAGCGGTCGAGTAAACCGGCAGGGTCGCCACAGTACCCTCAAACCCGCCTCCGGAGGCAAGAGGCACGGATGAGGCGTACACATCCGCTTTGCCGGAGAGAAGCGCATCCACAGCCTCACGGCGTGTCCCGGCAGGAAGCCAATGCAGCTTCCGATCCGGGAAAAGGAGTGCGGCAAGCTCCGGCTGAAGCCCACCGAAAGAGCCATCTTCTTCGATGCGGAAATTGTTCGGTGCAAACTCGGTTATAAAGACCAAAGTATGCCCCTCACCCGCTCGCATCGTACCGGGGCGGGTTTCTTTTGGTCTGAAGAGGAACCAGGTAGCCAAGGCAACCAACAAGATTACCCCTGCATTGATCCAAATCAACCTGTTGCTCGTTTTTTGCATTCTCCTCCGGTTTAGTTTTTAAGGTCTACGACCACCCCCATTTGCAAAAGCGCAGGGTAGGAGGGATAGTTCGGCATCGTGAAGTTGCCCGGTCTGAATAACAGGGAGCCCACATTATAATAGCGGACAAAGAAACGGGCGCGACTGAGGTGGGCATTGGCATAAGCCGTAAGAAGCGGCGCCCCGCCACCTATTTCGGTTTGGGTCTGAGGCAGGAAAAGCTGTGTCGTAGGCTCGTAATAAGGCGCAAAGTACTTCGTATTCCACTTGGCATCCACACCAATCTGAAGATCCATCACTTTAGCGATGAGGAACTTGAAGTAAAAGTTGCCGTAGAGCGACACCATCGGAAGTGGTGCCACCTCTTTGTCACTTGAGGTCTGCCAGAGTCCTGAGAGCTCGAGATTGAGGCTCTTCCAAGAGAGTTTTTGGTCGAAGCCTGCAGCCATAACACGGAAGTTGCCGCTCTTTTGCTGTGGTTTGGCATCCAACCCCGCAAAAATCGGGTTTTGGATCGTCTCCACATTCGCGTAAATGTGCGTGCCGGTGAAGGGGAACCGCAAGTTTCCGCCTATCCGAAGGGTCTGGGTCGGCGTGAAATCGTTATTCCACTCGTGCAGAGTCCCCTTGTATGTTTTCAGGAAATAGGAGGGAATGGTATTCAGGAAGGAGGCATTTGCGTCAAGAGAAAGGTCTTTTCCGAAAAGCTTGAACGAGGTACCGATAGTGCCACGGACGTCGATCTCTCCGGAATGCGCACCCTCTATGCCGACCTGACCCCAGACGTAATACTTGAGATACTTGAAGGAATCGCTCGATATACGCCCTCCTACGAAAGTGGTGTGTTCCTTACTCGAGAGCTCGCTATATTCGATATCGAGACGCTCGGCATCAGCCTTGGAGATAAGCGGCTGATGATACTCCTCGTAGTCAAATGCCACGAAAGCGCTCATACCCATCTTTACCCAGCTCTTGAAGCCCTCTATGAGTTCGAGACCAAGGGCGTTGGAGATGCTGAACATATTGAAATAGTCGTCAGGATACGAGCGGACGCCCTCAAGCCTCGGGAGAATGGGATTAGGGTACTCCTTAAGTAAGTTTTGATCCTGAGAGACGAACGACCTGGAGCCGTGCCTGAAATCGAAGTCGTGATACACCGCAGCTACAGGCACAAATCGCTTGATGGGCTTTTTGTCCTCACTCCCGGGGTCATTCTCCGCAAGCGTCTGCCCCGTACTTTGCCCTACCCTTCGCTTGGGTGCCGGCATACTCGGGGCAGCGGCAAGCGTATCTTTGGGCACCTCTGTCACACTTAGAGTGTCCGAAGCCAAAGGCTCCGGGGCCACCGGGGGAAGTGAGTCGCCCGGCTCCTCCTTGGCTTTTCCCTTAAAGAGATCCGTAAGGAGATTGGCATTGGATGCCTCCTTCTTCTTGACATTCCCTTTTTCGTCAAGCTCCTCATAGTAGCCGAAGCGGTATCTGTGGTGCAGCTTTCCTTCGCCGAAGATCACGCGGTTCCAGGTACTCTTGTACTTTGTCGGAATGTCTTTGGGCAAAATCTGCCTGCGACCCTGTTGGAATTCGTCGGGATTGGTGATGTAACGCATATCCGTGATCCCACCGCTCTCTTGATTCACGACGTTTGTGTTGCCGACGGAGAGGTATGCCTCGTACCTTTCTTTGGTGTATGAGCCGAAGACCCGGTACGATATGTTGTGAGAGGCAGTTTGGGCATAGATGCCCCCCGCGTTGTCAATCCGCACCTCGCCTCCGACGTTGAAACTCTTGCCGAGATTCGTAGTGATGAGGGCTTGGAAGTTCTGCTCCTGCTCTTCTCCGGATCCACTGGTGAGGTAATAGAGGTAGGAGTACGGCACCTTTGTATCAAAGAACCTGAGGCGCTCGCCGGTCTGTATCCGGTACCTGTACGGCATCGTAAAAAAGAACTGGTTCCACCTGTCCACGGGTCTGTCGAAGTAGCTCATCGAGAGATACGGTCCGGCCTGTGTGCCGAGGTAAGCTTCCACGGGCGAGAGTCCTTCCACGTACGAGTAGTGGTAGGCGTTGAGCTGCATAGAGTCGACAAACGCGGGTCTGGGATCGCCGGTACGCGGCATCAAGTAGGAAGAGAAAAGGTTCCCGTGCCTATCCCGGTCGTTGTCTTGGAGATGCTCGTCGATGTGGCTCCTCTCTTCGAGCTGTTTGTCCATATCTATCTGCCCGAAAGCGACTGGAGAGACGAAAAGGGCGAGTATGATGAAAAGTCTTGGCTTCATCCCTGTCAGCGTAAAAATTCCAGCGGCATCGCGGATTGATTGGCGCGTTCTTCGTCGATGTGACCTGCGTCTATGACGTGCGCTCCGTTGAGATAGACATCGGTGACCTTGTGACTGAAGGTCTCGCCTTCGAGCGGGCTCCATCCGCACTTGCTTCGGATGAGCTCCGGAGTGACCGTGAGACTGTCCTCGTCACTAACGAGGACAAGGTCGGCGAAAAAGCCGGGCTTTAGCTCTCCCCTGTCTCTCACTCCGAAGAGTTTGCAGGGCTTGGTACACATCCGGTCGACGACTTCTTCGTAGCTAAAAATGCCTTTTCGTACGAGTTCGAGCATCATAAGAAGCGAGAACTGAGCCAAAGGACCTCCGGATGCCGCCCCGAATGCCCCACCCTGTTTTTCTTCCAAAAGATGCGGGGCGTGGTCTGTGGCAACGATGTCCAAAACACCTCTCTTAAGTCCGTCTCTGAGTGCTTCCTTGTCCCGTGCTTCCTTGATGGCAGGGTTCCACTTAATCCGCGATCCGAGACGGTCGTAATCGCTGTCGTCGAACCATAGGTGATGGACACACACCTCTGTCGTCACGCCCGGGAAATGCCCATTCTCGAGAAAACGCACCTCGTCCTCTGTGGAAAGGTGCAGTATGTGTATGCGGGCACCCGTCTCCGATGCCAAAGCGACTGCCCTCTTCGTGCTCTCCAAACATGCTTCGCGGCTTCGAATCAGGGGGTGGTACCGGAGGTCGGGGTCTTCGCCGTAGAGCTTGAGGTACTTCTCTCTATTAGCCCGGATGATGGCTTCGCTCTCACTGTGGAGTGCGATGAGTATCGGCGACTCACGAAAAATGCGCCGGAGTGCGTCGTCGGAGTCGACGAGCATATTCCCGGTACTCGATCCCATAAAGACTTTTACCCCCGGGGTATGTTTTAGGTCCAAGCGTCCGAGCAAATCGGCGTTGTCGTTCGTTCCACCGAAGTAAAACGAATAGTTGCCTCTCGCTTTTTCCCGTCCGAGTACCATCTTGTCCTCCCACGCTTCGAGTGTCGTGGTCTGAGGCTTCGTATTGGGCATCTCCATCCAGGACGTCACGCCCCCGAGGAGTGCAGCGGCGCTTTCGCTCCTAATGTCGCCCTTATGTGTCAGTCCGGGGTCACGGAAATGCACCTGGTCGTCCACCACGCCCGGCAGGCACAGCTTGCCTTTGCCGTCAAAGACTTCGTCAGCCGGAGGCAAAGGTTCAGAGCCGTCACAGACGGCAGCTATCTTCTTTCCCTCGATTAAAATGGCACCGTTTCTGTCCGTGATTCCGTCGCGGCTCACGATGCGCACGTTTTTGACGAGGATTTTTCTCTCTCCGTTCATATTCTCGTCATCGCTCTATGCGTCTGCTCCCTTTCTGGGGATATTTCTTGGTAAGCCCCCACCATTTAAGCTGGAGGACTCCAAAGAATGCCTCTCCGAATATGGAGCTATTCATCTTACTTGTCCCCAGTCTCCGATTCACAAAGATGATGGGCACTTCTTTGATCTTAAAGCCGCAAAGCCGGGCAGTGTACTTCATCTCGATCTGGAACGCGTACCCTTTGAAGTGAATCTTATCCAGCTCCATAGTGTAGAGCACTTCCGACCTGTAGCAGACAAAGCCGGCCGTCGCATCCCTCACGTCCATACCGGTCACCAGACGCACGTAAACGGATGCGAAATAGCTCATCAGCACCCTCGGCAGGGGCCAGTTCACCACATTCACGCCATTCACATACCGCGAGCCGACCGCCACGTCGGCTCCCTCCTCGGCACACGCTTTCCAGAGCAAAGGGAGATCGTCGGGATTGTGGCTGAAATCGGCATCCATCTCAATGACGAAATGATAGCCCTCGTTCAGCGCCCACTTGAACCCCTCGAGGTAAGCAGTGCCGAGCCCCTGTTTGCCGGGTCTCCGAAGCAGATGAATCCGTGACCCGGTCTCAGCGTCGCGCTGCATCCTCTGCACTTCGGAGGCTGTTCCGTCGGGGGAGTTATCGTCCACGACGAGGATGTCGAAATCGACCGGTTGCCTCAGGACGGCAAGGATGATTGCACGGATATTCTCGATCTCGTTATAGGTCGGTATGATTACTAATTGTCTCGTCATTTCTTAACCTTGTCTCCCACAAAAATACCGTAAAGCGTAAACACAGTGCCTCCCGCAAAAAGCAAAATCCAGAGATTCTGCCCCTCTATGGCAAACCCGCCGGATACCAAAAACATCAGTCCGCCGATGAGCCGCATCCTGTCAAGTCTGCTGCTTCTCGTCGCCGCAGAGCCCTGCTTTTTGCCAAAAGCACCTTTGAGCATCATCGCGACAGCCATCAGTCCCCCCGAGACTGCAAGTGCCCAGGCAGCCCAGTCGAAGTCAAAGAGGAAATGCGCCAGTGAGCTCACGACGACAAGGACGAGACCAAGCGCATACAAGTTCTCAGACCTCTGAATGGACAAGGTTTGGGGTGAAGAGTGGGAAGGTGTCGTCATACTGTCATAGTCCGAATTGATTTAGCGCAAAAGGTACAGATCTTCGTCTTCCGACTTCATCAGGAACTTCTCGCGGGCATACTTCTCCAGCATATCCTTGTGGTACTGCAACTCCTCAAGATCCTTGCGAGAAGCCTCGATCTCTTTCGTCAAGCGATCGTGCTCCGAGCGGCTTTTCGCCAATTGGTACTGCGTTTTGATTTGGCTCCAAATGCTGTATTCTCCCGACAAAGGAGGCAAGACGAGGTAGACGGCAAAGACAATTGCCGCCAAAACGAAGGGATTCATTCCCTTGGCTCTATGATATAACTGGAGGAAGAAGGACTTCGCACGCTCCCAAAGACCGGACATCGTTGCTGAACTTGAATTCTGCTGGGGAAAATTTTTATCTCTCAAAGTTACCCATTTTTGCACGTACCGAAAAGATCGTGAGACCCAATACCACGATAACCCGAGATACAGGCCGAAAAACTTGCCGGGTACAGACCGAAATTACAGCTTCCTATCCTAACAGGCTAAGCCAGCCTTGAGAGAAGAATGGCGGCGGAGATGGAGACATTGAGCGACTCGGAGACTGCGGTCGGCGCCGGCGGGATAAGGACAAGCCGCGTACAGGCGTCTTGGAGCGCCGGAGAGAGCCCGTGTCCTTCGTTTCCGAAAAGCACGCACTTGTACCCTTCCCGCGCCTCCGAAAAAGTAGAGAGCGGTGTCCCGGAGAGTGAAGTGCCGATGATCTCGTCAAATGAGGATTCCTTCAGCGTCCCCAAAAGATCCCCGGTCCGTATGAGATCCACATTGCCGAGTGCACCCGCAGTCGCCTGCACCACTTTGGGGGCAAAAGGGTCGGCCGTACCGCTTCCGAGAAAGATCGTACGGATACCGAGCCAGTCGCACAGGCGGATGATGGTGCCGAGGTTACCCGGATTCTGGACTGCATCCAGTGCCACCGAGAGACGTCCGCTGGGGAACTTCCGGGCCGTTTCGTCCGGAAGCCGAAAGAGCGCGATTCTACCCGTCGGCGTCGTAAGACCCGATAGTTTGGCAAAAAGATCGCCCGACACCAAGCGCTGCTTTTCCTCATCAATGCCCTCTACAAACTCCGAAGTGAGCAACAACCGCAGCTCAAAGAAAGGCATAAGCGGCTCTATCACTTTGGCGCCCTCTGCCACGAAAAGGCCGTACTCGTCCCGGTACTTCTTGGAAGCCAGTGCGCGCACCAGTTTTTGCTCCTTTTGGGACAGGGGTTTCATCTCGGAAAAGTGGAAACCCACCAAGCAAGCAGAGCGCGGTGGTTGCGAAAAATGAGGTTGGCACCCCCGGATCTGAGGGTATACAGAGGAATGGGACCGGTAGCTACGGCTACGGTAAAAAGTCCCGCCCCACGCGCCGATCGGATGCCGAGAGGGGCATTTTCGACGACCAAGACCTCTTCTTTTGGCACACCGATGAGACCGACACCCATCAGATACGGATCGGGGAAAGGCTTGCCCCGAGTGACGATGTAGGCAGTGACGATGTGCGCGGGGGAAACGAACCCGGAGTAATACCTCTCGATTCTCGGCTTCACGTTTTGGATCGTGCTGCCCGTAACCACCCCGATGGCTATGCCACGGCGGGAAAGCTCGGCCATTACATCTTGTGCGCCCGGTATCGGGGGCATCTCGCTTTTGTGCGAAGCAAAGAGAGCGGACTTGTAGTCGTAGATCTCTTGAACCAGGTCGGGGTCCGGTTCTTTGCCGAAAGTGCGCTTGTAGAGCAGCTCTATCGTATCGGTGCCCTTCATTCCCTCGTAGTTGTAAAACTCTTCCTTATCGGCTCTAAGACCGTACTTGACCGCCGTCTCGTACCAAGTCCGGGCGTGTACCGGCATCGAGTCGACGAGTACGCCGTCCATATCGAAGAGGACGGCGCAGGGTTCTTTGGGCGGAATCGGGATTAAATTATCCATAGGTCAGTCTATACGACCTGCACCGAGGTAGGTCCGCTTATAATACCCTTCGGCAAGGCTTGAAATGATGACGCCGCCGCGGGTGGAGGCGTGTACGAAGCGACCGTCTTTGAGGTAGACACCGACGTGGGAAGCCAGGCCGCCGCGCCTGTTGCGGATGTCGAAGAAAACGAGATCGCCCTCACGCAAGTCCTTCTTGGAGACACGCTCCGTTTTCCTCATAATATCGGCTGCCGACCCTCTGCGGAACCCACCGTCGTACACCTTTTGGTACAGATTATAGACGAAGCCCGAGCAGTCCGTGCCCCTCTTGCTCATCGAGCCGAAGCGGTACGGAGTACCGAGCCAATCGGCCACAAAGGCATAGAGCCCGAGATTGTCGGTCTTGCTGTCGAGCTCAAAAGGCAGCTTGGAGGAGAGCTTTTTGGCGAGCTTGATTAACTCCGGAGACTCTTCCGACACGACCGCACTTTCCGCATCCGGGAAATATATGGCGCTGAGCGGCTGTCGGGTGACCGAGCACGAGGAAAGTGCCATCAGAAAGAATCCGAGTGTCGCTCTAAGGGCAAAACGAAGGCTGTGTGTCGTGCAGTTCATCTGGAAAATAACAAAGACTCTGGGTAAAACAAAAAAGAAGCCCCCTGAAGCACGCCCTCCGCATTAAAGCGAAGAAGCAAAACTTCAGAGGGGCTGTCATTTTTCTCGGGGTTGCTTCTTTCGTTCCAAATCTTGCTGAGCTAAGGATTCACCAGTGATCGGGATTCAAAAGAACCTTGAGGAAGCCAAAATCAATTGGCTTGCTGGATCAGTTCGTCGATGGAGACGTAAGAGCGGTCGTTGCGCGTCGTGCGGAAAACCACCACTCCGTCTTTGAGTGCATAAAGTGTGTGGTCCTTACCCATACCGACGTTTTCGCCCGGATGGTGCTGCGTGCCGCGTTGGCGGACAAGGATATTGCCAGCCTTGACGACTTCGCCGCCGAACTTCTTTATGCCGAGTCGTTTGCTTTCGGATTCGCGACCGTTCTTGGAGCTACCTACACCTTTTTTGTGTGCCATGACTTATTTCTTTCTTCTCTAAGTGTGATGTGTGAATAAATAATGGAGAGGGGCAGTGCTTACGCAACGATCTCTTTGACGTTAACCTGTGTAAACTGCTGGCGGTGACCATTGAGCTTACGGTAACCCTTACGGCGTTTTTTGTGAAAGACAAGTACCTTCTCGCCTTTTACGAGCGGCTGAAGCACTTCACAAATAACCTTCGCGCCTGCTACTGTCGGCGCACCAACGGTTACATTTCCTCCATTGTCGAGGAGCATAACGCGATCAAACTCGACCGTGTCGCCCTCTGCCACATTCTTAAGGTGCTGCACGAAGATTCTCTGTCCCGCTTCTACCTTAAACTGCTGTCCTTGAATCTCTACGATTCCGTACATAATGCTGCTTTTTGCTAAAAGTGATACCCCGCAGGGGAGACCCGTAAGAGCGGGGTCTGCTTGAACCCGTCCCTGCTAAAGTGTAATAATCTGTCCGCAAAGGTACCTATTTTTATCCTTTCCGCAAAACCATTTTTCGCATAGGAGAAGCCACGGATTTTGGTACAGACCGAACCTGTTTTCTATGTCCGTGTCTCGTTCCCTCCTGGTACGGACACAGAAGACCGGCTTGGTCCGTACCTCCCTTTTGCAGAATAAAAAGAGGTACCTTTGTGTGTAAATATGGGCAGAATCGAAAGCGAGAAGAAGGTCGTATCCCTGATGATACGGCTGTACTGCAAGGAAAAAGAAGGACACCCGGAGCTCTGCGAGGCGTGCAGAGCACTGGAAGCGTACGCTTTGGCACGCCTCGAGAGGTGTCCTTTCGGAGAAAAGAAAACGGTATGCCAATCCTGCAAGGTGCACTGTTACAACCCGAAGATGCGGGCAAAAATCAAAGAAGTGATGCGTTTTTCCGGTCCGCGAATGATTCTGCTGGCTCCGGGGGAGGCATTGCGTCATCTTCTGGCGACACTGAGCGACAAGTTCAAAAAGTGAGGGTTCACCCAAAGCGCTTTGTCTCCTTACAAATAAGTATCTTTGCAGTAACAAGGAGGGGGAGAGAAGGGCTGTATTTTGTCTCCAAAAACAAATCTTATGACTATGTCCGTCTTGACGCCATCTGCCATTCTCAGCGACGTGGTGCTTAGAAATGTATCGCTGTTGCCTGTCCTAAACCGCTTCGGAATACCCGCGGGGTTGGGGAATGCGACAGTGAGCGAAATCTGTGTGCAGCACAATATCGACCTTCGTTTCTTTCTCTTCGTCGCCAATAACTACCTCGACCCCTCATACAGCGGGCTGCTTACGCTCACCAACGAGCACATCCGCCTGACGGTGGACTACTTGGAGCGCGCCAATACGGACTATCTGCGGACACAGGTCCCGAACATCCGGATTCATCTCTCGTCATTTCTGAAGAGAAGCAATCCCGACCCGGCCGTGTCCGAAAACATTATGCGGTTTCTCACCGAGCTTGAGCAAACGGTAACGGCGAACGCAGAGAGGGACGCAAAGGAACTCTTCCCGAAGTTTCGGAAAATGCAGGAGGATGTAGCATTCCGGATACAGGACTGGAGCTACAGCACGAAGGAGACACCGGAAGAAGACGGGTTCGGCTCTTCAATGAATATCGTCGATGACCTGATGCAAATCCTGATACGGTACATCAAGGGGACTTTTGACCGCAACCTCCTGCACGGAGTGATCTTTGCGCTGTCCACTTTTCGCAACGACCTGGAGAGCAACAGCCGTCTGAGAGTCTGCGTTTTCTTCCCCATTATGAACGCCCTCAAGCAACAGCTCGACGACCAAAAGAAATAACCATCTCTCCGCGTACGTATGGCAAATCGCAACCACCCGGCATTGGCAATCGTAACCGACAACAGGCTCGAAGCGTTGGGCATCAGAGAGCTCGTCCTAAGAGCGAGACCCAAAGCACAGGTACGTATCTTCCGACACCCGGAAGACTACCTTGCGGAGACGGTGGGCGAAGCAGACATCATCTATATCGACTCCGGACTGCTCGCGGTATTCGGAGACCGGTTCAGAGGACGGCGCGTCCAAGTCGTGCCCGTAGTCGCTTCATCCGTCGCCGGTGCCGATCCACTCTCCCCGACACCGGACACCCGACTATTTCTCTCCCCTGAGTGGTCCGAAGAGACGCTTCAGAGAGTCATCCTGAAGTCTTTCGATCTCGATAGGGAGCAGAAGGAAAAAGAGTCCGAAAAAGGATTGTCCCACAGAGAAACCGACGTACTCAAAGAAGTGGCACGCGGACTGACCAACAAGGAAATCGCAGACAAACTCAACATCAGCATGAATACGGTCATGACCCATCGCAAAAACATCACGGCCAAGCTTAACATCAAGACCGTCTCCGGGCTCACCTTTTATGCTCTGATGAATAATCTCATAAGCGGCGACGAAGTTGTGAATAAAGCCGCAGAGAAACCCCTCTCCGACTAAATGCTTTCACTCACCAATATCGGCGTCCGCTTCGGGACCCAAACACTTTTTGAAGACGTCTCCTTCCAAGTCAATCCGCGCGAACGTATCGCGCTTGCAGGCAGAAACGGCGCAGGAAAGACTACCCTACTGAATATCATCGCAGGCTTGGATGAACCATCTTCGGGCTCGGTAGGGAGACAGAGCGGCACCACCATCGGGTATCTCCCGCAGCACATGCTCACCAAAGACGGGCGTACCGTCCGCGAAGAAGCCCGGCTGGCCTTTGCCGACGGCGAGAGCTTGCAGCGTACCGCGGAAGCGCTCACTCGGACACTCGGCGAGCGCTCGGACTACGAAAGCGAGGAATACGCAGAGATCGTCCAGCGCCTCTCGAACGTAACCGAGCTTATCGCTATGTACAACCCCGCCAAGCAGGAGGCCGAGATCGAGAAAACGCTCAAGGGCTTAGGGTTTGAGCAGGGAGACTTCGAGAGGGAGACGAGCGAGTTTTCGGGCGGTTGGAGGATGCGGATAGAGCTGGCGAAAATCCTCCTCGGACGTCCCGACCTTTTGCTCCTTGACGAACCGACGAATCACCTTGACGTCGAGTCCATCGTCTGGCTCGAAGACTTCATCAAAAATACGCCCGCAGGTGTCATTATGGTGAGCCACGACCGGCGTTTCCTCGACAATACGACCACGCGCACCATAGAGCTCTCACTCGGAAAAGCGTACGACTATAAGGTCAATTACTCCAAGTACGAAGTGCTGAGACAAGAGCGCTACGAGCAGCAGCTCCGTGCCTACGAGAATCAGCAGAAGCTGATTAAGGACACCGAAGACTTCATCGAGCGCTTCCGCTACAAGCCCACGAAGGCAGTCCAGGTGCAGTCCCGCATCAAGCAGCTCGAGAAGCTCGAACGCATAGAAGTGGATCAGATCGACCGTAAGCGGATCCACTTCACCTTCCCGATGACGATACAGAGCGGTCAGTACCCGATTATCGTCCAAGACCTAAGGGTCGGCTACGGCGACCGTGTCGTCCTTGAAGATATCGACCTCACACTCGAACGTGGCGAGAAGGTCGCGCTTGTGGGCAAAAACGGATCCGGGAAGACCACTTTCGTCCGCAGCGTCATCGGAGAAATCCCGCACCAGAGGGGGGAGATCCGCTTGGGGCACCAGGTGGAGCTTGCCTATTTCGCCCAAAATCAGGCTTCGCTCCTTGACGGCGAGAAGACGATTTTTCAGACCATCGACGACATAGCCGTGGGCGACATCCGCCTGCGCATCAATGACATTCTGGGAGCGTTTATGTTCGGGGGCGAACTGTCGGAGAAGAAAGTCTCCGTCCTCAGCGGGGGCGAAAAAAGTCGCTTGGCCATGATTCGGCTTCTGCTCTCGCCTTCCAATCTCCTCATCTTGGACGAGCCGACGAACCACCTTGACCTCAGCAGCAAAGCCGTCCTCAAAGAAGCCATCCGGAAGTACGAGGGCACGGTCCTTATGGTCTCCCATGACCGTGATTTCTTGGACGGTTTGGCGGATAAGGTACTCGAGTTCAGGGGCGGTAAAGTCATCAACCACTTAGGTGGAATGGACGAGTACCTCCGCAAGCTGCGTGAGCGCGAAGGACTGACGTCGTCCGATACCGGAGATGATAACGCGGCACAAAGCGCCCCGGTTCCCGCCCAGAAGGGCAAAGAGGACTATGAGAGGCAAAAGGGTCTCAATAAGATGAAGCGCGATCTCGAGGGAAAAGTGGAGCGGCTCGAGGGCAAAATCGAAGAGCATGAGACCAAACTCAAGGAGATAGAGGAGAAACTCACGCTATCCGTCTCCCCGGAGCTACTCAATGACTACGAGAAGAACTCGTACGAGCTCGGGAAGCTTATGGACGAATGGGAGAAGGCACAGGAGAAGCTTGAGGAATTCAACAACAGCACGAAATAGACTATGCTTGTAGCTCAAAAGAAACGAAAAGAAAACGTCGCCGAGTACATCCTCTATCTGTTCCAAATAGAGGACATCATACGTGCACTCGACTTTGATGCCGAGGCACTGCACAATTACGTCCAAAACGGATACCGGCTGCCTCCCGAGCAGATGGCCGAGACCGAGAAGTGGTACGAGGATATTGCCATGGAAATGCAGCTCCGGGATGCCGTCGAGAGTGGACACATCGCACGCGTGGATGACCTCATCTCCGAGCTTCAGACACTGTGCGAAAAGCTTCTTAAAGACCCCACGCAATCCCTTTTCGCATCGCTCTACTACGCAGCTCTCCCCTCTGTCGTCCAGATCAGAAGCCACTCCGGGGGGCATAATTACAAAGAGGTGGAGGCCGCCTTTGTGGGTATATACGGCTACCTGACCCTCAAGAACAAAGGTGCCGAAGTCTCTGAGGAGACGGAGAAAGCAGTGAAGCAATTCAGCACCTTCCTCGCTATGCTCGCAGACCGCTACCGGGGCATAGAAGAGGGGACATTCACACTCACGGAGAAAAATGCTTAGGATCGGAGGAAAGACTGTGAGACGAGCCCCCAATCCGGGGAAATTTGGTACAGACCGAGCGATTGATTTATGCCCGTATGAGCGAAAAGTTTGGTACCGTATCTCTTTCCGCTCTCGGTACGTGTCTCCTCAAAGCCTCACTGAAGCGTTTCCCATAAGCAAGTACGACACGTTATGATTCACAAACCCAAGGTTTGGCTCACAGGAGCAGGCGGGCAGGTTGGGACGGCGCTTCGGAAGCTCTTCCCTACTCCTACCTCTTTCGAATGGGTACCGACGACAAGGTCGGAGATTGACCTCACCGACTTGGACGAAGTCTCGGCCTTCATCAGAAAGAACGACTTCGATGCAGTGGTGAATTGCGCCGCGTTCACGGACGTCAACGGTGCAGAGACCAAACCCCGTGAAGCCGAAACCCTGAATGCCGACCTCCCTGCACTCATCTTCGGACTTATCCCCACAGGCATCCACCTCTCTACCAATTACGTCTTTCCCTCTCGTGGGGGACGTCCCTATTCCGAAATTGAGCGCCCCTTGCCGGACGACAGTCTCGGGGTCTACGGCATCACCAAGTTGATCGGAGAGAGAAAGGTACTCGCTCTCGGTGCCACCATCCTACGCACCGCTTGGGTATACGGACCAAGAGCGTGGGGCGGGACCGGTTTTTACACAAAAATACGCAAGCAGTTGGACGAGGGCAAAGCCTTACGCGTCGTAACGGACGAAGTGGGTAACCCTACTTCGTCTCTGACCCTCGCACGCGGGACACACACACTTCTGGAGGAACATTTTTCGGGGGAAGTACCCTTGGGAAAAGATCTCTTTCACCTCACGGACTCCGGGAGTGTCTCAAGGTATGAGTTTGCAAGAGGCATCGTGAGTGTCCTCGGATTGGACGCAAAGGTGGCAGAAGCCCGGATGGCGGATTTCCCTTCTCCCGTCAACCGCCCCTCCGAAGCCGTTTTGGCACCGGGGAGATTAACAAAGAGGCTTCAAGTGCCTGGCTGGGAAGAGGCGCTGAGGGAAGTAATAGAGACAGACAAAAAAGATTGAATAGCTATTTCGAATGAAATATAACGAGGAAGAAATTTCGAGGCGGCGCACTTTTGCCGTCATAGCCCACCCCGACGCGGGGAAGACCACCCTGACGGAGAAACTTTTGCTCTTCGGCGGCGCGATACACGTCGCAGGAGCCGTCAAGAGCAATAAAATAAGGAAGACCGCCACGAGCGACTGGATGGAGATTGAGAAGCAGAGGGGCATATCGGTCGCCACCTCCGTGATGGGCTTCGACTACGAGGACTATAAAATAAACATCCTCGACACGCCCGGGCACCAAGACTTTGCCGAAGACACATTTCGCACCCTCACGGCCGTCGACTCCGTCATCATCGTCATAGACGGAGCCAAGGGTGTGGAGGCTCAGACCAAACGGCTTATGGAAGTCTGCAGAATGCGCAAGACGCCCGTCATCGTCTTCGTCAATAAGATGGACCGCGAAGCACAGGATCCTTTCGACCTGCTGGACGAGATCGAGTCCGAGCTGGAGATCGCGACGACGCCGCTCACTTGGCCCGTGGACTCCGGGGACCGCTTTAGGGGCGTGTACAATATCTTCGACAGCTCTATGGCACTCTTCTCTCCTGCCGACAAAAGCCACATCTCCGAGCGCGTCTCCGTAGAAGCCTCTTCAGAGGAAGCCCTCGAGTATATGACTGCAGGGCAGCAAGAGAAGCTGGTGGGAGATCTGCAGGTCATCAGCGAAGTCTATCCGGGTCTGGACGAAAAAACCTACTTGGAGGGGGATTTGGCACCGGTATTCTTCGGCTCTGCGCTCAATAACTTCGGGGTCAAAGAGCTTCTCGACACCTTTGTCCGAATCGCGCCGAGCCCTCTGCCCACGAAAGCCGAGGAACGGGTCGTGGATCCGTACGAAGAGCCGTTTACGGGATTTGTCTTTAAGATCCACGCCAATATGGATCCCAATCACCGAAGCTCGATTGCGTTTGTGAAGATTTGCTCGGGGAAATTCGTCCGCAACACGAACTACCTCCACGTCCGACTGGATAAGAACCTCCGTTTCTCAAGTCCCACGGCCTTTATGGCGCAGAAAAAAGAAGTGGTCGACGAAGCGTTCGCAGGAGACATCGTGGGACTTCCCGACACCGGTAACTTCAAGATCGGAGATACCCTCACTTCGGGCGAGATACTTCACTTCAAGGGCTTGCCCTCCTTCAGTCCCGAACTTTTCAAATACATCGAGAACGCAGACCCACAGAAGACGAAGCAGCTCCACAAAGGCATCGAACAACTGATGGGCGAAGGCGTGGCCCAACTTTTCACAAACACCTTCAACGGTCGGACAATCATCGGCACCGTGGGACAGCTCCAGTTTGAGGTCATCGAATACCGTCTCCTCCACGAATACAACGCCCGATGCCGATGGGAACCTATTTCCCTCTACAAAGCCTGCTGGATTGCTTCCGAAGATGAGGACAAACTCGCCGACTTTAAGCGCCGGAAAGCTCAGTATATGGCACTCGACACGCTTGGTCGGGACGTTTACCTTGCAGACTCGTCCTATATGCTCCGTATGGCCCAGCAGGAATTTCCGGAGATACAATTTCACTTCACATCCGAATTCTAAACCAAACTCCACACTTAACTCACTAACTTATGAACTATTTTACGAAACTGCTTAGGGCTCTTGCTCTAAAAGGGAGCTCCGGGCAGGTACAGGCCGAGAAGGAGACGCCGCCCGTACCGGCGTCTTCGTCCGGGTCTGTATCTCCTTCCCTCGAGATACAGACCGAAACCGGACTGCCTTCCGAGACCCACCGGACACCTTACAGATACTTTGGGAGAGACCTCAGTTGGCTCTCATTTAATGAACGGGTTCTGACCGAATCGCTCAAAAAAACGGTCCCCATCTATGCCCGACTTAGTTTTCTCTCGATATTTTCGTCCAACTTAGAAGAGTTTTATCAGATCAGGGTGGCGGGAGCCAAAGCATCGATCGCCCGAAGAAAACGCGACGGACGGGATCTCGGAGACAGAGAGAGCGAGCTCAAAGAGGTCATCGAAGAGGTGAAGCGGCAGGAGGCTGTCTTCCGATCCGCGTGGGAGGACGTCATGGTCCCGGATCTCCGAGCCGCAGGCATCGACATCTACACAGACTTCAAGGACTTCACGCCGAAAATAGAGTCGCTCGTCACTCCCTTTTTCCGCGAAGAAGTCTTTCCGTTTCTCCAGCCCACACTTTTGGACACAAGGCTCGTCCGTACTTTCATCCGGGATAAGCGGATCTACCTCGCTGTTCGTTTGCGACGTCGGGAGAGCGGCGAAAAGGTGTACTATATCCTCAAGCTGCCTTTTACCAAAGTCCCGCGCTTCATCCCCATACCCGATGCCAAAGGGCGGTACGCATACACGTTCCTCGACGAGATCATAAAGTGGGGGCTCCCCAAGGTATTCCCGGCCTATGATGTGACGGGAGCTTGGAGCTTCAAAGTCTCAAGGGATGCGGACGTAATCATTGACGAAGATGAAGGCGGCGAACAGCTTGCCGAAAACATCGAGGAGATGATCAGCAAAAGGAAGATCGGAGCCATCACCCGCTTTCAGTACGACGACGAGATGCCGACGGAAGTACTCGAAGTCCTTCGCAAGTCCTACGCCATCAACCCCGAGGATATGCTCGAAGGGCGACGACACCTCAAGCTTCAGGACCTCAATCAGCTGCCGAACCCACTGGGGAAAGCGTACGAACAGGAGCACCCGCCTGCCGTGGCACACGAAAGGTGGGATGCGTCGTCCGGCCGAATCGGACACATCCTCAAAGAGGACGAAGCCCTGTATGTCCCTTATGTCTCCTTCAAGTACCTCCTCGACCTCCTCATAGAGGCAGGAAACGATCCTTTGGTCAAAGCCATCAAGCTCACCCAATACCGCGTGGCAGAGGACTCGGAAGTCATCGATGCCCTCATCAAAGCCGCGTCGAGAGGAAAAGAGGTAACTGTATTTGTAGAGCTTAAGGCCCGTTTCGACGAGGAGAATAACCTCCTGACGGCTCAGAGGATGACCCGCCACGGCGTAAAGATCATCTACTCGCTTCCCAAACTGAAAGTACACGCCAAGACCTGCGTCATCGAGTTTGGGAAAGACGCCGTCCCGGGGAAACCGGGTATCGCGGTCTTCAGCACCGGAAACTTCAACGAAAAGACGGCTCGCTTTTACTCCGACGTCCTTATTTTCACCTCCCGTCCGGAGCTGAGCCGAGAGCTCATCAGGCTCTTCCGTTATCTCGAAGATCCGTCCCAAGACTGCAGCTTCGACCACATCCTCGTAGCCCGGAAAGGGATGGTCGAGCATATTCACAGCCTCATCGATTACGAGATTGACCAAGCACTTAAGGGGCTCCCTGCGAAGATCACGCTCAAGATGAATTCGCTCGAAGAGACCGGTGTCATCGAAAAACTCTACCGGGCTTCGGAAGCCGGGGTCAAGATAGACCTCCTCATCCGAGGCATTTGCCGCTTAATCCCGGGGCAACCTTTCAGCAAAAACATCCGAGTCATCCGGCTCGTGGATATGTACCTTGAGCATGCACGGATCTGGAATTTCCACCACGGCGGAGAGGAGCTGTTCTTCATCTCGAGTGCAGACTGGATGTCACGCAATCTTTACCGAAGGATAGAGTGCGCCGCGCCCGTGTATGACCCGAAGATAAAAGCGTTCCTCCGGAGAGTGCTGGACGTATGCCTTGCGGACAACGTGAATGCAACCCTTTTGGACGAAAACCTCAGAAATAACCCCATTGAACCGAAAGCCGGAGAGCCGCTCGTCCGCACGCAGATGGCGCTCTACCACACCGTTCGCGACTTCGTCAAGAAGTAAACCTATCAAGGCACAAAAGAGATACGGACCAAGAAGATTTTCTCGGTCCGTATCTCTTTCTATTTTTGCCTGTACCGCGGACTTCGTCCCGGTCTGTACCATTTTCTCTACGGGGTACGTGTCAGGCAAAGTCCTTTTTCACCGCGCAAAAAGACGGGAAAGATGGTAGTACACTTCCCGGACAATCAAGATCGGAGAAGTCAAAAGGATGATGTAAAACCAAGTCTCGGCGCTGAGCGGATGGGTGGAAAAAACCTTGCCGCCCACTTGCACGATCACAATTGTGGTCACGAGGACAAAGAGGGCTATGGCGACGAATTTGGCGTTAGTAAAAACGCCGTCCAACGCAGACCTGTTTTTCCCGATCACGCGGGCATTGAAGAGATTCCACCAGTTGATGAGCATATAGCCCGCGAAGAATACGGTCAAGTCAAGCTGCCCGAGTAGCGCCGCCACTTCCTTTAGTCCCATACCCGAAAGAACCTCCGGATGATGCATCCCCCAAAGCACAAAGGTGCAGAGCAGCCAGACAAAACCACCGAAGCCGAAAATAGCCGTAGCCAGCGCCCTGTCTATAACGAACTTGGAGCGATCCCTCGGCTGCTCCAGAAGCACAGCCTCATCCGCAGGCTCCGAGGCTAAGGCAATGGCAGCCAAAGAGTCCATCACAAGGTTGATCCACAAGAACTGCGTCACGGTAAAGGGCACCTCTACCCCGACGATAGGGGCAAAGAGCGCCAAGAGGCACGCCGAAACGTTTATGGAGAGCTGGAGGTAAAGGAAGTTCTTGATGTTTTTGAAGAGCGACCTACCCCACTTCACCCCGGTCACGATACTCGGGAATGCGTCGTCCAAGAGGATGATGTCGGCAGCCTCCTTGGCCACAGAAGTGCCGCTGCCCATAGCAATACCGACATCGGCGTGGTTAAGGGAGGGAGAGTCGTTCACACCGTCGCCCGTCATGGCACAAGCCATCCCTTTTGCCTGCATCTGCTTGAGGATATCAAGTTTTTGGGTAGGGGTACACCGCGCAATCACGTTAGGATAGGTGCGCGGTCCGTCGTACCCATCGGCGACAGCCGCGTTAAAGTCCTTAGCCTCTATCGCCCAAATGTCCTTGAACCCTGCCTGTCTGCCGATCTCTGCACCCGTCTTGAGGTTATCGCCCGTCATCATCACGACGTCGATGCCGGCTCCGTAGCATTTTTCGATCGCCCCCGGTACATCGGGACGGATCGGATCCTCAATGAACCAAGTACCGAGGTACCTGCCGGAAGGAAGCGTCTCTCCGTTTTCCAAATGGTCTCGGACGGTTTTGAAGTCATTTTCGGCAAAGACAGCTGCCGCTATGGCTCGTCTTCCGCGCGCTTGTTGCGCCGCCACTTTCCCCAAGAATGAATCGTCCCCGATGATACGCGCCACCACTTCGGGAGCACCTTTGATCACAATCGCTTTTTCGCCCGTCTTACCGTGCACCGCATAGGTGACCATATACTTATACGCGCTGGAGAAAGGAATCGTGGCACGAATCGTCCAAGACGTCCGAAACTCCTCGGACAGTTCTTTCCCCATAGCTCTGAGGATAGCTCCCTCTGTGGGGTTACCGATCACGGCATCGCCTCCGGACCAATTGGCGGAGGAGTTGATGGCACCGACGAAGTCGAGATAAGCCCGATCCTCATCCTTTACATCTACGTCCACGACGCTCATCCTATTCTGTGTGAGCGTGCCGGTTTTGTCCGTAAAGATAAGATTCACGGCTCCGATGGTCTCGCAGGCGTGCATTTTACGCACGAGGTTATGGTCTTTGGCCATCGTCTTCATTGAGAAGGCAAGCGCCAAGGTCACGGCTAAGGGCAAGCCCTCCGGCACGGCCACAATAATGACGACCACGGCTTCCATCAGAAAACGCACTTCGGTAAGCAAAGTGTCCCACGTCCACTGAAAGGGGACCTCTCCGAAACCGAAGTCCCAGTGCATCAAATTAAGGAGGAGCATCATCAGCCCCGATACGACAAAACCGGCGACATTGATCTTCTCGGCAAGAGCATTCAGAGAGACCTCGAGCGGGGTTTTATTCTCAGTCTCCTCGGAGGCTTGACGGGTTGTTTTGCCCAGCTCAGTGGCATCACCCACTGCCGTCACTTCGCCTTCGCCGAGTCCCTGCTCCACTGTCGTGCCTCTCAAGAGTTGGTTAGGTGCAAAGCCCGAGCCTCTGAAGGTCTCGTTCGTCGGGTACTTGGCCACGGCTATCGCTTCCCCTGTCATCGCCGCCTCGGAGACTTTGAGATCCAAAGCGTGATAGAGCAGAAGGTCGGCAGGGATTTCGTCCCCAGCAGCGACAAGCACCACATCGCCCACCACGAGTTCGTCTTTCGGAATCTCGGACACCACGCCGCTGCGCCGGACTTTCACCGGCTCATAGTCTTTGTCGCTCTTCATGGCCTCAAACTTGCGCTCCGCGTCGTACTCCTGCCAGAAGCCCACTCCCGTGGCAATCAGTACGGCGAGGATAATGCCGACAGACTCCGTGTACTCACCGTGTATCACCCCGAAGACGAGCGAGATAACCGTGGCGGCCAAGAGGATAATGATGATGGGGTCCTTGAATTTTTCGAGGTAAAGCCTCCACCACGGGGTCTTCTCTGGCGGAGTGATGAGGTTCCGACCATACTGTTCGCGGCTTCTCAAGACCTCGCTTTCGCCAAGCCCTGCCTTCTTAATTGCGTCAATGCTCATTGCGGTACGTGCTAAGTGTTGTCACGGGGGCGATTCGCTCCCAAATCCTACTCAAAGATAGCAAAAAGGGAGGAGGCAGGATGACGGGCTGCGTTTAACGGCGTCTTTCGTCCCGGCTTGTCCGGCAATTCAATAAAAAAATGATTAACTTTGCCTTGAATACAATACAAATAAAAATATCCAGCCAATTCCACCCCATCATTTATGAAGACAAGCGTATTCCTTTTGGGTTCACTTCTCGCATTTTCCCTTTGCACAGCGGCGACTCCGCCGAGTGAACCCCTGACGCGTACCATTTTCGACTCACACAACAGCCCCGTCCCCTACCGGATTCCGGCCATCGTCCAAACGCGTGAAGGCAGGCTCCTCGCAGTAGCGGATTACCGCATCTCGAAAACCGACATCGGCTACAACAACCGCAACGGGCTCTACCAAATAGACGAAGTGATGCGCTACAGCGACGACAGAGGACGGACGTGGTCCGAGCCCCGGACCATCGCCAAAGGCGACGAACACGCGACGGACACGGTGCGGACTGCTTTCGGCGACCCGAGCCTTGTGGCAGACCGGCTTTCGGATGAAGTCTTGATGCACTCTGTGGCGGGCAAAACGGGGTATCACGCGGCGACACGCCAAGACCCTCAGCACGCCTACTTTTTCCGCAGCTACGACGGCGGACGCACTTGGGCTCAAGGAGTAGACCTCACCGAGATGATCTACTCCCTCTATGACGGCAAGCTCAGCGACGGCGCACCTGCGGACGGCATTTTCCTCACTTCGGGGAAGATTATGCAGAGCCGCTACGTCAAAGTCGGCAAGTACCACCGTCTCTATATCGCACACCCGCTGAGACGAAAGGGCTACGGTCGTACCGGCACTTACGTGATCTATTCGGACGACTTCGGTCGGACGTGGCACTCACTCGGGGAAGTGATCAACGGAGCCCCTTCTGTCGCTCAAGACGAGTCCAAGGTCGAAGAGCTCCCCGACGGCTCCGTCCTGCTCAGCTGTCGCGATGCGGGGGGTGGCAGACGCTTCAACGTCTTTTACTACGACGACCCGGTAAAAGCCACGGGACATTGGGGCAAAGAGGTTATGCCCGAAAATATGACCGGTAAGGAAGTCAACGCTTGCAACGGTGGCGTACTCGTGGTGCCCGTCACCCGCAAAAGCGACGGCAAGGCACTCCATCTCATCCTTCAGTCCGTACCCCTGAATCCCCAACGTGTGGACGTGGGGTTCTTTTACAAAGAAATCGAAGGAACGGAGGATTACTTCGGTGCTGATGCGCTTGGCAGGGATTGGATAAAAGCCCTTCAAGTGACAGACAAAGACTCCTGCTACTCCACGATGCTGCTTATGGACGACGGTCAAGTAGGCTTTCTCTACGAAGAGAGCTTGAAGGACAATGGCTACAATATCATTTTCAAGAGCCTCTCTATCGATGAGATCACTCTGGGGCGTTATGCCCTTCGCCCCGGATTCTTGAGATAAGCTCCGCTTCACCGAGAGAGGCTGCAAAAAGGTACAGGCCAAAAATTTGTTTTTGGTCTGTACCTTTTTGCAGCCTGGTACAGGGTCTTTTTTTCTTCCCGGTACGTCCGAAATTTCCCCGCGGCATCACAGTGGGAAGAGGGGTAAGCGTTAAACCTATCCTGCCTTTTACCGTCAAAAAGATAGTTAAGATAGGGATAGGAACGCTTCCCGACGCCCGGGAATAGTTTTTTATTCGTATCTTTTCAAGGCAAAATGCAATGGCACTCTTTTACGAAAGAAAACTCAACGGGACAGAGAATCATTAACGAGAAGGATTGAATCAGAATATGAGAACTATCAGACAGACATGGATACTCGGGGCTGCGATCGCTCTCCTTGGCGCGAGCGCAGGTTTTGCGCAAGACGGCGCATATATGACCCCGTCCAAGGCGACCGAGTACCGCCAAGAGCAAGCAAAAGCTCAGAAAGAGCGCGCCGCCAAGATTGCGGAACAGCGCGCCAAGCAAAAGGCAGAATACGACCGAATCCTGAAAGAACAGGAGGAAGTCAGCGACTGGTACAATCGCAGGGATATGACCGTAACCGTCGAAGAGATGCAGAAGAATCTCGACAAAATAGACGGCAAAGACAGCCTCGCAAGAGGAGGCAAGTACAGCAGTATGCTCCGCAGGTTCAATAGCGACGCCGTCGTCCTTGACAATGTGGACAAAGTCTATGTGCTCAACGATATGGACTACGACCCTTGGACAGAGAGCTACTACGGCAGAGACTACGGATCCGGCGTCAATATCGTGATCAATACGAATCCATGGGGCTACTACAACAGACCCTATTACGGCAGATACTACGGCGGCTATTACGGCGGATGGTATGACCCCTGGTACTACGACGCTTGGACTTGGAGATCACCCTATTTTTACCCGAGGTATTATCCCGGCGCCTATTACGGATGGTATGACCCGTGGTACGATCCCTTCTACTACGGCATAGGATCCGGAGCCTTTGGTTACGGCTGGGGTTGGGGCTATCCTTACGGTGGGTACGGATATTACGGTTCCTACTGGAACGGGTACTATGACGGTGCCTACTTCGCGGGACGCAACATTCGCTACAATTCCGGCGGACGGGCATCGGGTAGGTACATCAATGGAGGCAACACCTACGACAATAACGTCATCACCCGCACGAGGAGTGCAGACTACGGCAGCAGACTGGGCGTAACGCGCGACGCAGTGCGCACCCGCACAAGAGCCGCCAACACCGTGTACCGCGACACGCCGAACTACAATAACGTCAACACCCGTGTCAATACCAGGTGGAATAACGATAACGGCACCGTGACCCGGAGCCAAGGCACTTACTCCGCACCCTCGCGCTCTACGTACAGCTCTCCGAGCCGCACCTCGAGCCCGAGTCGCAGCACGGGAGGCAACAGTCGCACGAGACGATAAGCGGGTCACCTTTTTCTCTAATTTCTTGAAAAAAAATACAGTATGAGACGATATCTACGAATTGGGGCACTTGCTTTCGGAAGTGTCTTGGTGGGCGCCCTTTCTCTGAGTGCACAAGCACCGAGCGACGCCCTGCGCAATATGAGTGAAGATGTAGGAGGGACGGCACGCGCTCAGGCGATGGGCGGAAAAATCGGTGCTCTTGGTGCAGACCCGACGGCGATCCTCACGAACCCCGCGGGAAGTGCACTCTACCTCAAGAGCGCCCTTACAGCTACGTTTGACGTAAACGGGAACTACTACTTTCCTTATCTCGGACAAAGGCAGGACAAGGAAGCAGGGAGCTACTGGTCCGGAGGTGTACCCAATGTCTCCTACATATCGAGTGCGCTTAGTTCGCTCCGGTCGAACTCGTCTTGGAACGTGAACTGGGGTTTCCAGTACAACCGGGACTATGACTTCACGCGCAAATACGACATCACCTTTAACCGTCCGAACAGTACCATTGCCGATTTTATAGCGGATAGAGCCAACGCCGCAGGCAGACCCTACACGGACTATCTGTACGTACCGAACAAATACGACCCCATTATGCAAAACGGTGTCGACCCTATCGTCACGATGGGGATGAGCGGTGGTATCATCGAGCACAACGGTACCCAATTCTGGCCGTCTTCGTGGGTGTGGGAGGGCGCACCGAATGTCTCTAACCGGATTCCTCTTCTACCGACTGCCTCGAACCTCTATGTCAATGAGACGGGGGCAAAGCACTCTTTTGATTTCAACCTCTCGGCAGGGTATGAGTCCCGCTTCTTCTTCGGTGCCTCTTTCCGTATCGGCACTTCCACTTACGGACGCAGCTCGCAGTACTCGGAAGCTTTCCTCTATGAGCCGAAAAATTTTGCCATAAACACCACTTACGACAATAACCTCAGTGTGAGCGGACGTTCCTTCGCACTGAATCTCGGCGCGATATACGCTCTCGGAGACTTCGGCAGAATAGGCGTGTCCTACCTCTTGCCCCAATATGCGTCCTACAGCGAACTGTACCACGCTGAAGCCGGCAGCGTCCTCGACGCAAACACCGACAAGGCGGAAAAGATGGGCTATAACACCGGCGACGACCTTGCGAACTCGTACTCTATGTGGCTTCCGGGCAAGCTCACGCTCAGCGCTATGGCGTATCTCGGACAGTGGGGAATGGTGACTTACGACTTCACGTGGCGTAACCTCGCTGCTGCCTCTCTCCGTACAAGCAACGGCAATTCGTCTATGGAAGGTCCGAATGCGCTTATGAAAGAATACTTCGGCAGTCAATTCGGTCACCACTTGGGTCTTGAGCTCCGCCCCATCTCCTGGCTCAGCGTAAGAGCCGGCGGCAGCTACACCTCAAGCGGCATCAAACTCCAAAGCTCCGATGTCAAACTCTCCGAAGAGTACATCGCCTCCGGTACGCTACTCGATTTCGTCCTTCCCCGCGGTTCTTACAGTGCTTCGGCAGGTCTGGGGCTTCGGTTTGGGGCATTCTCTGCCGACCTGGCTTATGTATTCAGCCGGCAAAAAAACGAGGTATACCCCTACCCCTCTGCTCCGGCCCTCAATCCGCCGCTCTACACTGAAGGCGCCAATATGGACATCGACCGCCACAATCTCGTAGGCACACTCACACTGACTTTTTAATTCACATAACCCTCATTATTTCAAACGACAAACGATATGAAGAAGTACCAATGCCCCGTATGCAAGTACGTCTATGATCCCGAAAAAGGCGATCCCACACAAAATATCCCCGCAGGTACCGCATTCGAGGATCTGCCCGACACTTGGGTGTGTCCCCTTTGCAAGACTCCGAAAAAGAGCTTCGTACCTGTCGAAGACTAAAAATTTCGGTACCTTTACACCGAGAACTACTGAATGGCGGTTCCCGTGACCGCTCTTATCGATAACGACAAACCATAAATACACGACATGGCTAAGTACGAATGCGAACCCTGCGGTTGGGTCTATGACCCCGCAGTCGGCGACCCTGATGGAGGCATTGCCCCCGGCACCGCTTTTGAAGACATCCCCGATGATTGGGTTTGCCCGATTTGCGGCGCTTCCAAGGAAGACTTCAAACTGATTGAGGAGTAAACATCACTCTGATTTCCTTACTCGGAAAGTACACACAAAGAGAGACCCGTGGCAGGACACCGAACCTGTCACGGGTTCTTTATTAGAGGGGCTCGGGGTAAAAGGGGACGCTTGACGGGGTACGTACCGAGAAAGTATCTTAGGTCTGTATCTGCTTCCCTCCCCGGTCTGTACCGGATTTTCTTCTCGGTACGTACCACCTCGGTGTAAAAGAGCGGACGGAGGGGTAACGGGGATTAACCGGGGAACAAAGAAAAAACAGTATTGTCGTAACGGGAATTATGGTTATCTTTGCTGTTATTTCTCCACACAGATATTTGAGGGGAGATGATTTCGCAAAATACATCTACTTATCAAAAAAAATAAGACAAGAATCCGATGACTATACCGTCTATATCGAAACTCGCCATTGTGACGATGACCGGATGCCTCTCCATCGCGGCACTCGTCGGTTGCACGACTTCACTTGCGGTCACCAAACGGGGCAGGGCAAAGACAGAGACAGAAAAGAAAGAAACCCCAAAGGACGATTTCACGAGCCTCGTGGCCGACACCACCCGTCTTGCGGAGGGGATGTTTGGGATATACCGAAGTGCGGATAAGTACTATTTTCTCATCCCCGACTCACTAATCGGAAGAGATTTCTTAGTCACCAACCGCATCCTCGAAGTCCCGCCCGAGCTCAATGAAGCAGGCATCAATCGCGGGATGAATTACGAGAATACGCTCATCAGATTCATCTTATCGGGAGACAAGAAAAACCTCTACCTCGAAAACGTCAAACCCTCACCCGTGGTCTCCTCAGACGACGCCCTGAGCATCTCTGTGGAAGACAACTTCAGGTCACCTTTGATGGGAAAAATACCGGTAAAGAGCTTCGCTCCGGACTCTTCTGCCCTCCTGGTGGACGTCACCAAATACTACGACGGATCGTCCACCCTTCTCAATCACCTCTTCGACCTCATCAGCATAGGCGGCAGCATCGACAAAGACCTTTCCCGGATCGTTCGCGTCAAGGCTTTTCCCTCCAATGTCACCGTAGTGGGAGACTACTCGACCAAAGTCAATGAGGGAAGCGGGGACCTTTTCCTTACCGTCCGCAGCAGCAGTTCGATCGTCCTTTTGCCCAAAGAGCCCTACTCCGGACGCCCCCTAAGCAGCAGGATCGGGTACTTTACGGTGCCTCGCTCGTTTTATGCGGATAACCAAAACACGGTCAAAAAGGAAGAAATCATCACCCGCTGGAGACTCGAGCCCAAAGACCCCGAAGCCTACCTGAGGGGAGAGCTGACAGAGCCCGTGAAACCCATTGTCTTTTACGTAGACAACAGTACGCCCGAGAAGTGGCGCAAGTACATCATCGAAGGCATCGAGGACTGGAACCGTGCCTTCGAGAGAGCCGGCTTCAAAAACGCCATCCGTGGTGCCGCGATCACGGGAGAAATAGACCGGGACGACCTCTCCGTCTCGAGCATCAATTACATCGCGAGCGAGAAACAAAACGCGATGGGGCCGTCCGTCTATGACCCCAGAAGCGGGGAGATCATCCAGGCAGACGTCATCTGGTGGCACAACGTCCTCGGGATGCTCCGCAACTGGATCATCCTACAGACCGGAGCCACCCAAGAGGGTGCGGACACCAGCAAGCTCGGGGACGAACTTATTGGTAAAGCGATGCGGTTTGTAGCCTGCCACGAGATCGGTCACTCGCTCGGTCTCCGACACAATATGATAGCCTCGAGTGCCTACACTGTCAGACAGCTCAGAGATCCGGAGTTTACTGCCTCGCACGGCACTTCGCCCAGCATTATGGACTACGCCCGCTTCAATTACGTAGCTCAGCCGGGAGACGGCGTGAAGCACTTTGCCCCCAAGATCGGTGCATACGACCTTTGGGCCATAGAGTACGGCTACCGGTGGTACCCGGATGCGGAGTCCGAAAAAGAGGGCTTGGAGCGGCTGTTAGACAGTCATCGGGGGAAAGAATACCGCTACAGCGAAGCACAGGACACCAGAGATGCCGTAGATCCGAGAGCCCAGACCGAAGACCTCTCCGACGACCCGGTTCTCGCCTCCACGCTCGGCATCGCCAATCTCAAAAGAGTACTTCCCAAGCTGGAAGCCATCACCCGGGACGGCGACCCCGCACAAGGCGACGACGAACTCGGACTGATGTACAACGCCCTCATCAATCAGTGGAATACCTACCTCTATCACCCCCTTGCGCTTGTCGGCGGCATCTATATCGAGCAGATCGACCGGAGGGACGGTAGAGACACCTACACATTTGTCCCCAAAGAGCTTCAGAGTAAAGCTGTCGATTTTCTGCTTAGGGAAGCCGTCACGGAGACGGACTGGCTTTTCAATAGCCCCATTCTCTCAAAAACGTTCCCCATCAAGAGCTCCCCGGCGGGACTAATCGAGCAGGCACCGTCGCTTGTCTTGAAGAATGCCCAGAGCTACGTATTCTGGGACCTCCTGGACAACAAACGCCTCATCCGGATGAGCGAAAACGAGCGTCTGAACGGGAACCGTGCCTATAAGCCGACAGATCTCACCGACAAGCTATTCGACACAGTTTTCGGCAAAAGCCTCAGGGGTGCCGAGCTTACGGTGGAGGAGCGTTTCGTCCAGAAAGGCCTCGTTGACGCGCTCTTGCAAAGTGTCTCTTCGGACAAAGTCTCCAAGAAAAACGGTCTCACGCTGGATGTCGAAAGCGAAGGAGACAAAAGATTGGGTGTCACGAGAGAGCTCAATTTCTACGGCTCTTTGTCCGACCGAATCTCGGATGCTGTTTCGGCCAAAAGGGAACTGCTGACACGGATTTACGAAACCATTAAGCCGCTTCGGAAGAAAGGTGACAGAGCTATGAGGGGGCATTACATCGACCTCGTACTCCGGATTGAGAGTGCGCTTGGCGCATAATCCCGTCCGACGCCTGACTTCAGCCCGCAAAATACCCCAAACGCCACTCGAAAACCAACTCATCACCTACTGCAGGCATAGGACAAAACTTGGTACGTACCAAGAAAAACACTTTGGTACGTGTCTCGTCTTCCTCCGGGTACGACCCGGACATCTGCCTCGGTACGTACCCCGGACAAAAATACTTCACACCATCCCCCCAGAAAGTATTGCACATCTTTTTTTATGAGGAAATTATCACTGCTTCTTATCTTTTTCCTTATGACCTTCGCCGCCATTATGGCTCAGGAGACCCGGAGCATACGCGGACGGGTGACTGATGCCGTGACCGGAGAAGCGCTCATCGGAGCTACGGTCTTTATCTCTCCGGACGAGAAACAGGCCGCGGATTACGAGCCACAGGGGACTGTGACCGATTACGACGGAAACTACCTTTTCACCCTGCCCAAGAGTGTAAAAAAAGTCATCGTCAGCTATATCGGTTACACGAACCGAACCATCAACCTCACACCATCCCAAAGCGTCTACAATGCCACCCTTGAGGAAGCAGAGGACCTTCTCGACGAACTCGTGGTCACCGGGTACCAGAAAATAGAGCGCCGCAAGCTGACGAGTGCGGTGCAGACCATCAATGCGGGCGAAATTGCCCGCGTAGCCGTCCCGGGCGTGGACCAAATGCTCTCCGGGCAACTGGCGGGCGTCGTGGTCAACCCCTCAGGCGGAGGTCCCGGTGCCGCAAGCCAGATACGCATCCGGGGCACAGTCTCGCTATCCGGGAGCTCCGAGCCTCTGTGGGTCCTGGACGGCATCCCCTTGGAGGGCGACCAAGTTCCCAAAGATTTCAACGCCCAAGAGTCCATCGACCAGCTCCACAACACCTCGATCGCAGGACTGAACCCCTCAGACATCGAGAGCATCACCGTACTCAAAGATGCTGCGGCGACAGCCATATACGGCGCCCGCGCGGCTAACGGCGTCATCGTCATTACTTCCAAGAGAGGAAAAGAGGGGAAGATACGGATCAATTTTTCCGGAGACTTCTTCTATACGGCACGCCCTGATGCTTCACGCCTCAACCTACTTAGCGCAAGCGGAAAAGTGGATCTCGAACTCGCTCTTCTTCGTGACCCCCTGCATACGTTCCAAAGCGACAAGGGCGATGTAGCGAGGCTCATTAACTCAGCGGGTCTTACGGAGGCTTACAGAAAGAGCGGGCAAGAGGCACTGACACCAGAGCTTTTGAACCGGATCAACGCCCTTAGGAAAGACAGAGCCAATTGGTTTGACGAAATCTATGCCCCTACTTTTAACCAGCAGTATTCCCTGAGCCTCTCCGGTGGTGGCGAGCGCGCTCACTACTACGTCTCCGGCGGAGTGTATATGGAGGACGGTACGACGAAAGGAACCTCCTTCGATCGATACAATCTGACGACGAACCTCGACTTTAAGATCACCGACAAGCTCACCGCACGCGTAAGCATCTTCGGGAACCATTCCGAGCGCAGCACCTATCTCGCCACATCGACCGTCGCCAACGCCCAAAACTACTCGAGAAACGTCAACCCCTACAGGGAAGTCGTCGACGCCGAAGGTCGCTACATCTACGACCCTGACGTCATCAATTCGAGCAACCAAACCATCCCTTTCAATTACCGCGAAGAGCAAACCAATACCGACTATACACTCAAGAATCAGTCGCTCAAGAGCGTCATCGAGCTTGAATACAAGCCGCTCGCTCTCATCACGCTCTCCACACAGCTCGGACTACAGTTCGAAAATAACGCCACGGAGCAGTTTGCGGACGCGGAGTCCTACTTCACGCGCGATTTCAGAAACAGCTACACCTACAAAGGGAAGTCCATCCTCCCCGAAGGCGGCATCATCCAAAACTGGAACGACCGATTCTTTCAGTACAACTGGAGAAACCAGGTTTTTCTCCAGAAGACCTTCGACGAAAAGCACGACGTGGATTTTATGGCGGGTGTGGAGCTGCGCCGTAACAGCTACACGAACGTGCAGGCCAAGGGATTTGGCTTCGACGCAAAGACGCTGACGAGCAAACCGATCTTCTTCCCCCAGGGGTACAATGGCACCACGACCACGACTCTGCTTCCGTACAGAAAAAGCTTCGTAGAAAACGCGTTCCTATCCTTCTTCTCCACGGCGAGCTATACCCTCCTGGGAAGATACACGGTATTCGGCAGCCTCAGATTGGACGGCTCTAACCTCTTCGGAGTAGACCCCAAGTACCGTTATCTGCCGCTCTGGTCCGTTTCTGCCGCTTGGAATGCCAAACGGGAACCTTTTCTCGAAGATGTAAAGTGGCTGAGTAACCTCAAACTCAGAGCATCATACGGGCTCCAAGGAAACATAGACAAGAACACGTCTCCCTTCGTGAAAGGAACCTGGAACATCAAGAAGTTCTTCAACGAATACGAGGAACCCACAGTAAACGTCACGACGCCACCCAACCAGAATCTCCGCTGGGAGAAGACTTCTACGACAAACGTAGGGTTTGACCTCGGTCTCTTCGACAGGGTAAACATCGGTTTTGACTACTACTACAGGCTCAGCACCGACCTCATCTCGCTCAAAGCCATTCCCCGTGAAAACGGGTTCGACTTTGTGACACTCAACTGGGGATCGGTAGAGAACAGAGGCTGGGAGCTTACGCTCAACACGGTTAATATCTCCACTAAGGATTGGACTTGGACTACGGGGTTCAACCTCTCGCAGAATAAGAGCAAAGTCCTCGAATACAACGTCCGGGACAATCAGTACACTCCGTCTCTCGAAGGCTATCCGGTCAATGCGGTCTTTGCGATTCCGACCGCCGGCGTCGACCCCGAGACCGGAATTATGCGTTTCAAAGGCACGGACGGCTCCACCCTCTCGATGAAGGACTTCTATCGCCTTGAGACAGGTATCTGGGGAGACGTGAATACACTCTTTAGTGCCGAAGAGTACCGCAAAATCTTCGTCTACGCCGGAGACAGGGATCCGAAGCTCACCGGAGGTTTTAATACCACGCTTAGATACAAGGGACTCGATCTCTCTGTATTCTCGAACTTCTTCATCGATCGCACGGCTCAGATTCAGCCGCCTTACGACCCCACGAAAGTCAATCCCGGTCAAAATTACACCTCGGTCATAAATGACCGCTGGACTTCGGCAAATAAGACAGGCAGCCTGCCCGGAATCTTGGGACAGGATGTGGGTAATGAAGCTCAGATGATGGCCTATCAGTGGCTGAACTCCTATGACCCGTCCCGCTCTTATTCCCTCTACGATATTTGGTTCCGCCAGATCAGCTATTGGCGCATCTCGAGCATCCGCCTCGGCTATACCCTTACGCCCGATGTCCTCAAAAGCGATGTCATCAACTCTGTCCGCTTTAACCTTGAGGCAAAAAATCCTTTCGTGGTCAGCTCCGACTACACCGGGTTTTTCGACCCCGAGACATTCGGCAACATTTATGCCCAACCCCTTGCCCGAACCATCTCTTTCGGTGTGCAACTCCAATTTTGAATGCAGACAACGCCCACGACCAATACCATCATGAATAAATACAGACTATCTGCAGGGTTTGCGCTCTTCCTGACGCTCTTTCTTGCTTCCTGTGACCAGTTTCTCGACATCGTTCCCGCCGGTGATGTCATCCCCGAGTCCGTCACAGAGTACAGAGCGACACTCAATAACGGCTATGCCTCTGCGCCTTCCCAGATGCTCATCAATATGCGGGGCTTGGTTTACGATCATCAAGCTGATGCTTTCGGGTACAACCTCGATGCTTTCGACCTGTACAAGACCATTCACACTTGGGCGGACACGGACGACAACGACGGCAGATCCGAGCAATACCCGTATTACTCCTTCTACAAAGGGATCTTTTATGCCAATACCATTATCCTCGCGGATCCTACTACCGTAAAAGATGACGACCCCGCCGAAGACTTCGGACAGGTCTTGAGCGAGGCCTACGCCCTGAGGGCTTACAATTATTTCTGTCTCGTCAATCTTTACGGACCGAAATGGTCAAAGGAAACGGCCGGTACGCTCGTCATCCCCCTCAATAATCTCATCAATACGGAGCAAAACTTTCCCCGTGCCACCCTTGAGGCGGTCCACGATCAAATCTTGGGAGACCTCCAAAAGGCAGAGGAACTCTCCGAGGTATCGAGGTTTAAGGAAGAGAGGTACCGTTACCGCTTCTCCGGTGAAGCCATCCTGGCGTTTGCTTCCAGGGTACATCTCTACCGGGGCGAGTGGCAAAAGGCACTGGAGTATGCCCAAAAGGCACTAAAGGTCAGTGACAAGCTCACAGACCTCAATAGCACGGACAAAGACGGTCACCTCCCCACCGACTACCGCTCGGAGGAGGCCTTAGCCAACTTCACCTCCCAGCAGGCCTCCGACATCAACGGGTATCTCTCCGTACAAGAGCCGTTCCTTGCCTTATACCGGGAGGGAGATCTCAGACCGTCTAAGTACTACGCAGAGTCCTCCCAGGATTTTGTCACGTTCTACAAGACGATGGCGAAAGTCGGCAGCAGCAGCACGGGCGTGACTTTCCGCAGATCCGAAGTCTACCTCAATGCAGCCGAAGCCGCATCCCGCCTCAGTAACGACGCCGATGCCCGAAGGTACCTCGAGCAGCTGTTAGTCAATCGGATGACTCCGCAAGCTTTCTCTCTTGAAAAGGCAAGGATAGAAGGTCTTGAGGGCGGAAAGCTTCTGGACGAAATTTTATTGCAAAGGAGACTCGAACTGGCAGGTGAGGGACACGATTGGTTCGACTTCAAGCGCACCACCCAGCCGGAGCTCACAAAGACCGTCAGAGGTGAGGTCTTCACGCTCCCGGCGGGAGATCCGCGCTATACCATAAAGCTTCCGAAAGAGGCTGTGGAGAATAACCCATTGCTCCAGTAATCCACCCGAAAAGTCACAACCGAGACTTTCTTCGAGAGCCTCAACACTTGGGACGAAGGTGTGCCGGAGACAGCTTGATTGCTGTCAACTTACCCGCACACTTTTGTCCCAAAGTGTACCCGGAAAGGAGGTACAGACCAAGGAGAAAAGTTTGCCCCGTACCACGTCCGAAGATCGCCCGTACCGAGGAAAAGATTTCGGTCTGTACCTCTTAGGTCTCTAACTTGACGAGATACTCGGTATTTTCTCAAAAACAGTTTTGAAGAATGCCACAAAAAGGGTACCTTTGCAGAGCTTTGCGTAACCTCTGGCAAGAGAGGGTGTTTCCAAGAGCGTTTTGCCCTCATGTATCAAACAGTGTGGCTTGCGAATGTTGCGTTTAGTACATACACTAATTCAAATAAGCCGTAAAAGACATTATGAAAGTCGACTTGATCAAAGTCGTTGAGCAGGAGTTTGCTCAAGGCAAAGAACATCCGTCCTTCCGCAGTGGAGACACCATCTCTGTAGCATACCGCATCCGGGAAGGTCAGAAGGAACGTATCCAGGTTTTCAAAGGAGACGTGATCCGTATCTCCGGAGAAGGAAACAACCGTCGTTTCACCGTCCGCAAGATCTCCAACGGAGTGGGTGTGGAGCGTATCTTCCCCTGGAACTCTCCGTTCATCGAAGAAATTACTGTCAATAAGTTCGGTCGCGTACGTCGTGCCAAGCTTTATTACCTCCGTAACCTCCGCGGTAAAGCAGCCCGCATCCGCGAACGTCGGACGTTCCAGGAAAGCGCTGCCGACAAGTAATCCGGAGGTACCTTCGGTACCCCAAAGAAGAAGCCTCTCGAAATTCGATTTCGAGAGGCTTCTTCTTTAGTGACCGAGGATCAAAGGCGCTTATCTGTCGTAACGACCGTAGTTCCGTCTACCGCGATCCTTGTCTCTGATGATGACGACTTTGCGTTTCTTATTCTTTTTGTATTTCTTGAGGTTGCCGTAGCCGTGTCCGACCCCTCTGCCTTGATTACCTACGATGACCACTCTGTCTCCGCCGTGGCGATGTCCGTAATTGTCGTAGCCGTAATAACCGCGACCATAGTAGCCGCAACTGCTGAGCAAAAGACCCAATACCAAGGTAAGCGATGCTATAAGGATGGAGATCCTGTTTCTCTTCTTTTCCATAAAAAGCTTCTTTCTAAATCAAAAGTAAGAATCCACTGTGAGTAAGTGAAATTTATCTGCGAGACCTGCTATTTCCGCCACCGTTATTAGTGGTGGTTTCGGTAGTCTTCGCGGGAGTGGAGCTTCTCGTCACTACCGGAGTCGTGGTCTTCACGGTCTGGCTGCGTGAGCTGCTCTCTGTGGGCGCACTCCAACGGGTATTTACCCTCGTCCCTGTCGTAACCGGTGCAGACCGGCGTACACTATTTTCTGCAGAGCGCGTTACGGTACCGGCGGGACGATTGCCGGAGTAGGAACCGTTGCGGCTTACCGTGGCTCTGGGATTGCTCATATCGGGCATCGTCGTACGGGTGACGGTGCGGGACGAGCTTCTGCCATTGCCATTATAGACCGGTCTGCCGACATTGGGATCTTCGACTCTCGTAGCTATCACACGTCCCGTGCGGTTATCGTATGTGTAGACCACATTGGTTGTCCGATTGACGACCACGGGGCGCCTCACGGTACGTCTCCGCGTGATAACCCTCGGACGGGGACGAACCACGGTACCATCCGGATAGTATCCGGGATAGTCATAGCCATAGTAGCCGCCGTAATTGCCGTACCCATACGGGTCATAGCCGTAGCCATAGCCATCGTAACCATACTCATCATATCCGTATCCTCCGTAGCCGAGAGCGCCGAAAAGAGCCGAACAACTGCTGAGCCCGATGCCGAGCGAGACGGCGACGATGCCGGCGGTGATAGTCTTTAGTATAGTTCTCATAATCAATATCCTTCTTTTCCTTTCAGTTGTTAAGACCAAACGACCTAAGCCTGCTAAGAACGCTTTCTTAATCGCTTCTATTATTTGGACACGAGAAAAGCCCGAACGTTTAATCGAAGGAACTTTCTTCTGTCCCTCAAGGGCAAATATACCGCAATCTCCGTATGCGGCAAACTTCGGGTACAGGCTCCCCGGGAAATTACGTCAGAGGAGACGAAGCGGATGGGTACGGAAGAAAGCGCGGGTCTCGGCTTCATCCCGCGTCAATTGAGCCTTAAGCTCTTCAAGGGAAGCGAACGCTCTATCGTCCCTAAGCCGGTTCCTGTAAGCAATCTCTGCCTGCTTACCATAGAGATTACCGTGGAACCCGAAGAGGTACGCCTCTATCCTCGGGGGAGCATCCCATCCCGCCACGGTCGGGCTCGGGCCATAGTAGGACATCGCCGGGTAAATCTGATCGTCCACGCGTACTTCGGAGACAAAGACGCCATCCTCGGGGAGGATGATATCCGGCTCAATGGGGACTATGTTGGCTGTCGGGTATGCTATGGTCCTACCTATCTGCCGACCACTGTCTACGTTTCCTATCAGACTGAAAGGGCGTCCGAGGAGGCTCTCGACCGCCTCGAAGTCGCCGGACCGTACTTTTTCTCGAATGAGTGAGGAGCTCACCGGCACTCCGGACGAAGAGAGCTGCGGAATCCGCCTTACACTAAGCCCCAACGACCTAAGGAGCCTGTCGAACTCCTCGATGGAGAGCCTGTTTTCTTTCTTCCCGAAGCGATTGTCGTACCCCAGTACCATTCCGCTCATCCCGAGCCTCAGAAGCGGCGTCACAAAAGGCACCATATCCTGCTCCGCCACCTCCCGTGTGAAAGGGATGAGGAAAAGGATGTCACCGGGTTCCTTCATCAGAAGCTCTACTTTTTTTGGGAGGGAGCAAAGGAGCTTGGGGTGCGGGGCGTCGGGATGCACTGCCACCGACCAAGGTCTGTCGAGGGCAAGGATGACGCTCTTAGCCCCACGGGAGCGGGCTTCGAGAGACAGTTCGGAGATGAGCTTGCGGTGCCCCGCGTGAACCCCGTCAAAGAAGCCCATCGTGGCCACGAAAGGAGCGCCATCAAGAGCCCGACCGAGCTCTGTCGGAGAGGAAACGATCTTCATAAGAGAAAAGGCGGTCAGTGTCTGAACCAGGGCAACGGATCCATCTTGGTCGTCTCCTTCCAGAGTTGGAAGTGAAGCACGGAGGCGCCCCCCAGATCCGGATCGCTGTAGATCCGACCAAGAGCCTGACCGGTCCGCACCTCGTCTCCCGTGGAGACAAAGACATCGGTAAGGTTCGAGTACACGGTGAGGTAATTACCGTGCCTGATGATGATGGAGTTATTGAATCCCTCAAGGGTGAAAATCCTGGTCACTTTACCCTCAAAGACAGCTCTGGCTTGCGCACCGGGGGCGCCTTGGAGGTCGACGCCGGCGTTATTAACCGTGACATACTTCAGCGCCTCGTGCTTGTGCTCTCCGAAACGTCCTGTCACGGCAAAAGATCCGGTGATTGGCGCCGGCAGGCGACCTCTATTGGAGAGAAAGCTTCCGGAGAGTTTGGCTTCACTCTCGGTCATTGCGTACCCGCCCCTTGTCTCAGTCTTGCGCTCTTTGGTTGAAGACGGGGAGGACTTCCCGGACTTGGTGTCGATTTTCGCCTGAGCTCTTCTTCGAGCCTCTTCGGCTGCGCGGGCTGCGCGGGCTGCGCGTGCAGCTTCCTCTATCTCCTTTCGGATTTGGGCCTCTATTCTGCGGTTGAGCTCGGCAGCCTGACGCTTGTGTTTATTCAGTTGCGCTCTCAGCCCGGACTCTTTGCCTTTGAGGAGGCTCAGTTGCTTGTCGGCTTCGGCTTCGTTCTTCTTGAGCTCTTCCTGCTCACGGATGCCGGATTCGAGAAGACGCGTTTTCTCTGCCCGTGCGGCTTCCAGTTCTTTTTTATTGGCCTCTATTTCCTGCCTCAGAGCCTTCAGCTTCTCGGCCTCTTTTTTCTGCCAAGCCGAGTATTCTTGGAGGTACCTTGCCCGCCGCATACCTTCTGCAAAATCTTTGGCAGAGAGGATGAAGAGCAGTTGATCCTTGGCGTGGGTCTTGTGCTGCAAAGCCCTTATGGACTTCACATAGCTCTCCTGCCGTTTGTCAAACTTCTGCTGCAAAAGGTCGATCTCTGCTTCCACACGGGAGATTTGCTCGTCTGTGGCTTTGATTTCGGCTCCGAGTGCCTCTATCAACTGCTGTCTCGTTTCTATCTGTTTGCGGAGAAGCGAAAGCTGTTGGAGCTGGGCTTTGGTGGAAGTGGCGGCCTGTCCCAGTAGGGCATTCACCCGGGCGATCTCCTCTTTGAGCGATTTGCGCTGAGCCTCCATCTTCAATACCTCCCTCGATTTTTTCGGAGCCTGCGCATAAAGGGCACCCCCCCCGAGGGACAAGGACAGAAACGAAAGGAAAAGGAGTCGGACAAAAAACTTCACGGGTATAGGAGAGAAAAAAGAGATACAGGCCAAAAATATATTCAGACACAGACCGGCTTTACCACGAGGTACAGACCGAGCGAATCCTCTCGGTCTGTACCTCGCGGACAAGGCGGCTAAAACAGTAATTTGGAAACGAATCCGAGGATATCCGTCATATCGCTCATAGACATTTCGGAGTAGCCGGAAGGAGGCACCGTCGTAATCTCCTGACCGGCATAGGGACGAATATCCCTGAGACGCAGATCCAGGCGATAATCCTTGATGCCCATTTCAACCGCCATATTGATCTGCGAAGGGAAAGCCCCGCCTCCTGCCAAACCTCTAAAGTCGCCATAATCGGCAAGGATGCTCATATTGATGGCAGGCTCGTAGTAGCTTCGGGTGAGACGCTTCATCTCGTCAAAAGTAAGATCGATGCGGGGACGGCTGTCGGTGAACTTGTAACGTCCTCTCTCGGAGGAAAACTTCAACTTCCCGAGCGCATCCGCCCCATAACTTTTGTCCGAAAAAGGCTCATTTCCCAGCAAAGACTTCAGGGCATAGGGGTTAAACCCAAAAAGGGAAGAAGCGATCTTGGTCGAAGTGCTGCCGAGCGACATACGGGCATAGCGCTTATTCAGCCGGTCGAGGATGAGCATCTCTCTGTCCGCGACCGTAACGCGGACTACTTCCATCACGCCGAGCGGGCGCACGGAGAGCGACACGCCGAGGCGGCTGTGTGCGATGAACTGGACGGGTACCGTGACGGCTTCCTCAAGTCCGGCATCGAGCGTGAGGGTGCCGCCGGCGGTCAGATTTCGGTCGGGCATCCGGCTAAAGTCGTTTATAAAAACCCTTGCTTCCGGATTCGAACCGAGTCCGAGACTGCCAAGCGTGCCGCAGCTTGATAAGAGGGAAGTAAGCACTAAAAGCGAAAGGAGGTAAGAATAGGGTCTCATTGCGCGTTCTTTTCGAGGTCTATTATCTTCATTATTCCGGTCTCCACCTCTTGGCTGTCCGCACCCAGCTCGAGCGCTTTCCGCCATGCGGTCTTGGCTTCGTCGTAGTCACCGGCTGCCGTCAAGATTTCTGCGTAATGCGCCCAGTAGGTCGCATCCGGAGAGGGAGACCGATCGATGGCTTTCTTCATATACAGTTTGGCCAACGCATAAGCGCCTCTTTTGTAAAGCACCCAGGCATACGTATCAAGATAGGTGGCGTTATCCGGCTCTGCACTGATGACGTTCGATGCCAGTTTCTCCGCATAAGCCAGATCGTCCGGAGTGCCATATTTTGTAAGGAAATAGGCGAGGTTATTGGAGGCACCGATGTGACCGCGAGAAGCGGCTTCTTCGTAAAGGGGACATGCCTCTTCCCACTTGCCCTCACCCTCGAGGAGGTCGGCTTTGGCCACCTTGATCTCAAGAGCCTGCCGGCTATCCGCGGGAATGACGGAGAGTGCATGGTCGATCTTTTTCATCACGGCTTCCCCACCACCGGGATTCTTGATTAGGTCCCCGACGATGTCGTAGAGCAGGAATACCGGATCCTCCGGGTATGCCTTTAGCCCTTTTTGGACGACGTAAGCCACGGAATCGTTCTCTGCCTTCTTGATGTAACCGTCCAACAACACGTCGTAAGCCTGACGGACTTTGGAGGATGAGTCGACAAGCGAATGCACTTCCCTTCGGAGACCCGCGGTGTCATTGAGGGAGATGTAATGTTGCATCAAAAGGGACTGATAGGCTTCTTCTCCCGGATGGTCGGCTTTCAACCCCGTCAGGATCGGCAGCAACGCGACTTCGAGAGCCTTGGCGTCCTTGGCCGTTTGGCGCGCTATACGGATCAGATCCGAGACCACGTCCGGAGACGCACCCCTCTCCGAACCTGCCTCTGAGAGCAACTTCGCCACCGCCGCATAATCGCCCTTGGCCGCGAAAGCCCCGACTAACATCCGTGAGAAGTCGGGATCATCAGGAGACTGATCTCGAAGTGTTTGCGCAAGCTCATAAGCCTTCTCGGCTTGACCGCTGTCCGAGAGCAGAGAAAAGAGCATCCCGTAAGCCATCTTATCTCCCGGGTGCTCATCGAGGTACCCCCGGAGAAGCGTCTCCGCTTCGCCGAATCGCTCACTGTCGCCGAGCATACTCGCGAGCTGGAAAGTGTAGGCGGGGTTGCCTTTGTCCCGCTCTCTAAGCTTTCGGACCACATCAATAGCGAGAGAATCCTTGCCGCCCATTTGGTAGACGCGCATCAGGCTCTCAAGCACTGTCGGGTCACCGGGCCTGAGGCCGAGCAAGACCTCCTTTACCTCTTCCACCTTGTCCCACTCGTCAATATACCCGGCAAGGGACATCAAGAGAAGACCGGTATGGAAATCGTGATGGGAGGTCTCGAAAGCGCGCGAAAGAAGCGCATAGGCTTTGTCGTTGTCGTTTTCGCGAAGGTTGATATTTGCTAAATCTGTGAGGACCGAAGCTTGGGACGGGTCGGTCAAATAACTCATCCACAGGAGGCTCATTCTCTTGGACTGAGCAGATGGCAGGGTGTCGTCCACACGGAGGGCACGCCCGTAAAGTTCATTAAAGAACGCGCTCTGCCCGAAAACCGTCGTCCCGAGGCATAAGGACGAAAGAGCGAATATCAGCAGGGTCGCAAACCGTTTATATTTATGTATCATCAAGATGAGCGATGAGAGTGAAAGCTAAGTTTGACCCTCCTATGAAAGGTCTCTTTTTGAAAAGCACCGTAAATTTACCCATTTCCAAAGAGCTAATCAATTCAGTATCCCCGCCCGCCCGTTCGGGGCAGTTAGTCTTTGGCAGTTAGCCATACCTCCAATCTTTCACAATCTCTGCACAGGGACGCTCCGTGCCGCCTACCTGCTTACTTGTACTCCTAAAGCCTTTCTGAAGGATTATTTGAGCGTAAGCTGCTTTTGCATGGACTCTGTCTCCCCTTTGTAAGAGAGAGTCATGGTGGTGCCATCAGCGGTGTCGAACGCCGCACTGTTTCCGACTTCGTCACGGTAAAGTCCAGCTTCCCCTTCGGTCTTTTTCAAGGAGAGGATCGTCCCTGACTGGGTCAATCGTAGATTTAGGACATTATCGTCTTTCGAAAGAATTTGCACGACAGGCACTCCGGCTTCATCAATGTAGACCGGTCCTTCGTCTCCGTAACTCATAGGCGGGACGGCTTCCTCTTCCGTGCGGACTTCGGTCGTCGTGTTACTTTGTTCGGTCGCGTCACAAGAGGAGAGGGTCAGAATCCCTGACGCAACAAGCATCGTCACAAGATTTTTTCTCATAGCGTGTGAGTGTAAAAAAATAAGAGCTTGAGAGCAGATGAGTCGCTCTTTCAACCAAAGCAAAGGTACAAACTTCGGGCGAGCTCCGAAATCGGCTCCTAATCCGCCATAGACGTATCGATAAAATGAGTATATTTGATGAGGGAATGAAAAAATCAATAAGCAAAGTGGTCTTACCGCTATGAAGAGTATGAGTTACATAAAGTTCGACCGAGCCTTGATGACCAACCTCAAAGAGGCAACGGACAGAGAAGTGATGCGGCGCAATCACAGGGGTGCAATGATGTGTTCCACCATTCTGGGGTGTAACACGCGTAAGTACCACGGTCTTTTGATCGTGCCGCCCGTGAGACGGACAGCCTCAAATCCGAGACTCGATCCGCTCGTACTGCTCTCGTCCCTTGATGAAACGGTGATTCAGCACGATGCGCCGTTTAATCTCTCGGTTCACAAGTATGCGGGGGAGGTATTCAGTCCCAATGGTCATAAGTATATACGGGAGTTTGACAATGAAGTCGCCACCCGAGTGCTTTACCGGGTGGGTGGTGTTATTTTGGAGAAAGAAGTTATTTTCTCCAAGGACCGTAACCAGCTCCTGATTAAGTACAAGTTGGTAGAGGCTCACTCCAGGACTACACTTCGCCTCCGCCCCCTCTTGGCGTTTCGCACGATACGGGAACTGACCCACGAAAATAGCGCGCTCGACTGGAACTATACGACCGAAGACCAAGGCATATCGATGTGCCTTTATGAAGGATATCCAAGGCTCTATATGCAGCTCTCCAAAGGCGGCGACAATATGTGGCACGAGGATAACCTGTGGTACAAGAATTTCTTTTACGACAAAGAAGCCGAGAGGGGTAATCCGTGCATAGAAGATCTGCCCTCACCGGGTTTTTTTGAAGTAGAAATAAAGAGGGGCGAGGAAATCATATTTTCCGCGGGTGATGAACCGATCTCTCCACGGGATTTGAAGAGCGAGTTTGCGAAAGCATACGCAGATACGCTGCCGAGGTCGTCTTTCAGGAACTGTCTGAGTAGCGCGATTGAGCAGTTTGTCTTTACGCCTCCGAAGGACGAAGACAGCAGGGAAGAGCAAAAGACCTACCTCATAGCCGGGATTCCGTGGTTCGGCGCCCGCATACGGGATATCCTCGTAAGCCTTACGGCTTGCAGCTACGGCGTCGGACACCCCGAGCGCTACGACCAAGTGCTGAAGAGCGTCCTGCCTCCCATCTGGAATTATCTGGAGACGAAGGAAGAGTCGGAGCCGCTCCTCAAAGGTGTCAGAAATCCGGACACACTCCTATGGCTCATCAATTCCATCCAGGACTGTTATCGATGGGAGGGTCTCGAGAAAACGCGCGACAGATACGGCGACGTGGTGAAGCGGGCTATGGACTGTCTCTTTGACAGTGAAGTGCCGATGATGCGCTTGGAAGAGAATGGGCTCCTGTATGCGGAACCCGACCGTCTCGATGACCCGATCACTTGGATGGACAATACGCTCGACGGATGGCCCGTGGTGGACCGGAGAGGATACATCGTGGAGTATAACGCACTTTGGTATAATGCACTTTGCTTTTACCGTCAGCTCTTCTCCCTGCAAGATCCGGCTCTGGATGATATGATTATGAGGACGAGGGAGAGCTTTATTCGGACGTTTGTCAATGAGCATGACTACCTCTTCGACTACGTGACCGGCGGACAAGGCAGTGTGGATTGGAGCGTGCGACCCAATCAGATCCTTGCGGTCGGACTGACCTACTCACCGCTCTCCAGGAGTTTGCAGCGGAAGGTACTGGACATCGTCACAAAGGAGCTCCTTACCCCCAAGGGTCTTCGGACGTTGTCGCCCAAGAGCCCCTACTATAAGCCCTACCTCAATGGCTCCCAGCACGACCGAAAGTACGCCTACTTACAGGGGGGCGTGTGGCCTTGGCTGATATACTATTACTTGAGCGCCTATCTCAAGCTCTTTCAGAGGGTCGGAGTAGACTTTGTGGACCGGTTGCTCATCCCGTTTGAGGACGAGATAGCCCAGCACGGCATAGGGAGCATCTCGGAAATGTATGACCCCACTCCGCCGTACAGAGGGCGCGGAGCCATCTCTTTTATGATGAGCGTGAGTGCGCTTCTCCGTATCCAAAACCGGCTCAACGAATACAAGAGTGAGCATTCGGACACGATCTTCGACTACAGGCTCAGTATGACTACGCACCACAAGAGTTCCCCGGACAAGGACGAAAATAAGGATCTCTCCGACGACAATGGAAGGAGCATTGAGAGTAAAAAGATATGAGAGCACTAATGTTTGGATGGGAGTTCCCGCCGCACATCTCCGGAGGACTCGGTACCGCGAGCTACGGACTGACGAAAGGACTGGCCGAACAGCCCGATATGGACATCACGTTTGTGATGCCCCGCCCTTATGGGGATGAAGATCGCTCGTTTATGCACATAATAGGGGCATCGGAAGTTCCCATCGTCTACCGGGATGTGAACCGGGACTACGTAAATGGGCGAATCGGACACGTAATGAACCCAGACGAATACTACCACCTGAGAGATCACATATATGCGGACTTCCGCTATATGCTGACCAATGACCTCGGGTGTATCGAGTTCTCCGGGAAATACCTCGACAATCTCTACGAAGAGATTAACAATTACTCCATCGTAGCCGGGGTGATTGCGAGAGCCAACAGGTACGACATCATCCATGCCCATGACTGGCTGACGTATGCCGCGGGCATTCACGCCAAGCAGATTCTCGGCGTACCTCTCGTCGTCCACGTCCATGCCACAGACTTCGACCGCAGCAGGGGCAACGTAAACCCCACCGTTTACGCTATGGAGAAAAACGGGTTCGACCACGCAGACCACATTATGTGTGTCAGCGAACTGACGCGGAGGACGGTCATCGAGAAATACCATCAGCCTCCCGAGAAGTGTACCGCGGTTCATAATGCGGTCATTCCGCTTGGGGAGGACATACTCTCCATTCCCGACAAAAGGGGCGTGACGGACAAAGTCGTCACGTTTCTCGGTCGCATCACGATGCAAAAGGGACCGGAGTTTTTCGTCGAAGCCGCAAGTCTTGTCCTCAGCAAGATGAAAGGCGTCAGGTTCGTGATGGCCGGCTCAGGCGATATGATGAACGATATGATTGACCTTGTGGCCCGCAAAGGCATCGCGGATCGCTTTCACTTCACCGGCTTTATGAAAGGCAAGCAAGTCTATGAGGTCTACAAGTCGAGTGACGTGTACGTGATGCCCTCCGTCTCCGAGCCTTTCGGCATCTCCCCCCTTGAGGCCATGCAGTGCGGCGTGCCGAGCATCATCTCCAAGCAGTCCGGGTGTGCAGAGATTCTTGACTACGCCATAAAGATAGACTACTGGGATGTCCAGGGACTTGCCGATGCGATTGCCTCTCTCCTCGCATACCCGTCGCTGCATCAGTTTATCGCTGAGGAAGGCGTCCGTGAAGTCGCCGGCATCACGTGGAGCAAAGTGGGGCTCAAGATCCGGAGCATCTACGACAGCCTGCTCCGCGGGTGACGCTTTTTTGTCCCAAAAATCAGACACTCTTAAAGACCATAATACAAGTATGTGTGCACAGAGAACTAACAAATACCTTTGCCTCTCACTTCAGGTACACCAGCCCTTCCGTCTGAAGAGGTACCGTTTTTTCGACATAGGCAACGACCACTATTACTTCGATGACTTCCAGAACGAGGAAATATTCCAGAGGATTACGAGAGACTCGTACGCCCCGGCAGGTAAGCTCTTCCTTGATCTTATAAAAAACACCGAAGGACGCTTCAAGGCTGCCTTCAGCATCTCCGGCACCGCTCTTGAGCAGATCGAGATGTACGCTCCCGAGCTCATCGACAGTTTCACTGCCCTCTCAAAGACCGGGTCCGTGGAGTTTCTTGGGGAAACTTACGCACACTCCATTGCGTCTCTTGCAGAGGACAAACGAGAGTTCCGCACTCAGGTAAAGCAACACCGGGACAAAATAGCCAATATGTTTGGCAAGAAGCCTCAAGTCTTCCGCAATTCCGAGCTGCTCTACGACGACTACATCGCCGCCGAGGTGTATGGCTTGGGCTTCAAGGGCATCATCACGGAGGGGGCGAAAAACATTATGGGCTGGAAGAGTCCGAATTTCCTCTACGCGTCGGCAGGCGCCCCGAATCTCAAATTGCTGCTCCGCAACGGTCACCTCTCTGAGGACTTAACAAAGAACTTCAGTCGCTACGACTGGAGCGAATATCCCCTCACCGCCGACAAGTATGCCCGCTGGATCGCGTCCGAGATGCAGGAGAGTGGCGAAATCGTCTGCCTCGATCTCAGCTATGATACATTTGGCGTAGGACAAGCCAGGGAAACCGGCATATTCGATTTCCTTAAGGCGCTTCCCGAATACCTTGAGCGGGAGGGTATCCGTATGATTCTGCCATCCGAGGCGATCGAATTGCTCTCTGCCAAAGACACCCTCCCGGTTCCCGATACCATCTCGTGGTCAGACGAAGAAAAGAATACTTCCTCGTGGCTCGGCAATGTGCTTCAGGGAGAGGCCTTCAAGAAGCTTGGAGAATACTCCGAGAGAACGCGTCTCACCAAAGACCGCCGTCTGCTGCAGGACTGGACTTACCTTCAGAGCTCGGATCACTTCTTCTATATGTCGACCCGTGGAGGCGATGTGTGGAAATACCGTCCTTACGACAACGCATACGAGGCCTTCAGCAACTATATGAATGTCCTCAGCGACTTTCATCTACGCGTGGAAGCGCAGTACCCCTCTTCCATTGAGAATGAGGAGCTCAACGCGCTGCTTACGACAATCCAAAATCAGGGAGACGAGATTCAGGAGCTACACGCCAAGATCGATGCCCTTGAGGCGGAAAAAGAACAGTCGTCCCCAAAACGACCTGCTCGTTCCAAGAAAGCGACCGAGTGACAAGTCCTTTTCCTTTTATTTTTTATTTAATCATAAGGAATGGGTACATTTGCGGGAGCAGAAGACCGGGTCACCGGCGAAGCCACGCGTACAAACCACATTTATAAATCATAAAAATCATCTTTATCTTTGCTTGCAAAATGAAGGATATCAATTGGTCAGAACTGACCTTCGGGTACTACCCCACCGACTACAACGTCAGATGCGCCTACAAGGACGGTAAATGGGGCGAACTTGAGCTCCATACGGACGAAAACATCACTATGCATATGGGGTCATCCTGTCTCCATTATGGTCAGGAAGCCTTTGAGGGGATGAAAGCGTTCCGTGGAAAGGACGGCAAGATCCGCATCTTCCGTCCGGAGGAAAACGCCAAACGTATGCGTCGCTCTTGCGAAGGCATTATGATGGCGCCTATGCCCGAAGAACTCTTCCTCGAAGCCATCGACCTCGTAGTGAAAAAAAACATCGACTTCGTGCCTCCTTATGAGACCGGAGCCTCGCTCTACATCCGTCCGCTCATCATCGGTGTAGGTCCGCAGGTCGGTGTGAAGCCCGCGAAAGAATACCTCTTCGTCGTCTTCGTAAGCCCCGTGGGTCCGTATTTCAAAAATGGATTCAAGCCCACGCCTATGGCGATTATGCGCGGTTATGACCGTGCTGCTCCTCTCGGCACCGGGACTTATAAGGTGGGCGGCAACTACGCTGCCAGCCTCAAGAGTGGCGAAATCGCGCACGAACAGGGTTACTCCGCTGCCATCTACCTGGATGCCAAACAAAAGGAATTCATCGACGAATGCGGCCCCGCCAATTTCTTTATGATTCGCGGCAACGAGTACCTCACTCCGCTCTCCACGTCTATTCTGCCCTCCATCACCAATATGAGTCTTATGCAGATCGCGCGTGACCTCGGTATGCAGGTACAGCAGCGTCCGATTCACGAGGCAGAGCTCGAGACGGCTGATGAAGCAGGAGCTTGCGGCACCGCGGCTGTGATTACGCCCATTTCGTACATTGACGATATCGAACGCCACAAGAAATTCTCCTTCGCCGAAAACGGAGAGCCGGGTCCCGTTTGCACAAAGCTCTACCACCACCTCCGCGGCATCCAATACGGAGACATCGAAGATACCCACAACTGGGTACACTTCGTCGAAGCCTAAGTTAGGCCATATACAATAGAAAAATCAGCCCCGGGATTCAGAAATGAGTCCCGGGGCTTTCGGTATCCGGTACCCGGATAGAGGCAAATACCTTTGGAGACCTTTGAAAAAAGGGCTCAGACACGGAAGATGTCAATCTTTCGTGTGAGACTTTGCAGAATGCCTCAGATGCAAGGCGCTGAGACTGAGGGCGACGGGAGTGTACTAACCGTACTCTTGGCCATGTCCCGAATGTCGAAAGCAACGAAGCAGAAGAGGTATTATGCAAAGGTCTCCTTTGAGCGGTAACTACACAAAAAATGGTACGTACCGAGAGCATCTCGCCAGTACGTGTCTCGTCACCGCGTCGGTACGGTCAAGCCTCTCGCCTCGGTACGTGCAAAAATAGTCGCCCGTGCCGTCGAACAGCGTCGGACTGTGTTGAACTGTGTTGAACTGTGTCGGACAGCACTACTGACTACTACTGCTCTTCGCAGTAGACGCGGTGACTCCGCGGAAATTCGCGCGCGAAAGCCTCCTTTAGCGCTTTCCTAATCGCGCTTTTGTCCGAAGAGAGGTAGGCTGCAGTCTCTTTCCTAAAACCATACTCTTCCACGGTTATCGTCCCATCCGCCAAGACCTGCATGGAGACAAATCGGTCTTTTTTGAACGTATAGGCACGCACGCATCGCTCTACGGATGAGACAGCGGCGGAGAGAAGGGTTTTCTCGGCTTGACGAAGCGGCAGGGATTTCATGAGCGGAGAAAGAGTTCGAGCTCTTTGGTGAAGGCGGACTTCTGAATCTCAGTGGAGAGGAAAACGACCGTCACCACCCCTTGCTCGAGGACAAAAGCAGATCGTATAGGCGGGAGCGTACCCACGTTGACCCGACACTCCAAGACCCGCGCACCCCGAAAAGGAAGGCGCGATGCCGTCTTTGTCTTGGAGAAACCGGTCTCCGCTTCCTTACCGATTACACGCTCCACCTCGGCTTTTATCAAGGTCTCGTAGTGACTGTGCACTTTGAACACCTTCCTGCATCCGGGCGCGTAGTAGTCGAAAGAGAGCCGCGGAGAGATCCCCCCGCCGTTTTTATCCCCGCCAAAGGGTGCCATTGTGTTAAGGTGAGCTTAGCGGCGCTGTCCTGCCACGATACGGGAGAGGAAGGTGTCGAAAAGACCGGCGAGGTAATCCACCGAAGAGACCATGTGATGATCCTCAGGGAGGACGTGTACCTCGGCTTTTTCGGAGCGCACATAGTCAAGAACTTTATCCACAGGTATGACGGGATCATTCCACCCCACGACAAAAGCCGTGTACTTGGATCCGGTGAGACTGTAGTCGTTCACTTTGTACATAAAGAGCGCCGGAGAGATCAAAAACATCCCGAGGACAGGCACCTGCATAGAGGCGAGTACCGAGCCGTAGCAGCCCATGGAAGAACCGACGAGGATAAGGGAAGAAGGGTCGGACTGGCGCTTAACGACATCAAGGAGAATGGCAGCGCGGTCGTCGGCAGGACAGTCGTGTTCGTAGGGGACATTTTCCAGTTCGATGCCGTATTTGCGGGCTACGGCCTCAAAAGCGTGCAACCGGGCTTCCCCGGCATCAATGGTTTTGCCGTAAGAAAAGAGAACTTTCATAACGTCTGTTTGTATGATAATGCTTGTAAAGACCTCTGACTCTTAATCAGTGGGTCAATGAAGTGTAGTTTCATCTATTGGTGCAAAAATAACGTTTTCGAGCGGAAAATAAAAGCCGGATAGGGGGAAGAGATTTCGGTTATTTTGGGTACATTCGCGAAAGTCTTAAAGCAAAAAGTTTACCCCACCGAATGAAGACTTTTACGAAAACCAAGAAATACATAACAAATTTCCCCAAGCAATGAGCAATTTATTTATGAGGATCGCAGGTACAGCCGCACTGTGTGCCGGACTGACGGTCTCAGGAGCCGGGACTGCTTCCGCCGGAAATCGGGAAGCACTTAAGAAGTGGACACCCGAAGCGATGATGAGCGTGTACCGCATCGGCTCCGAGCATCTCTCGCCCGACGGCAAACAGTACGTCTACACCCGTTCGCTCCCGAATATCAAAGAAAATAACTCCACATCCGAAATCCTCACCGGACATACCGACAAGACGGGGGATGCCAAAGTCATCGTCGCGGGCAAAAAAGGACACTCTCCCGTCTTCCTCGATAATGAGACCATCGCCTACATATCCACGGAAGGCGCGCACACACAGATTGCGGTGATTCGCACGGACGGATCGGGGCAAAAAGTCCTTTCGGATTTCGACTTCGATGTGGAAGGCTTCCTTTTCTCACCCGACCGCTCCAAAGTAATGGTCTACCGCAAAAACCCGCTTCCTAACATTAGAGAGCAGGAATATCCCGACCTCGATAAGGCGACGGGACAAATCTTCGACGACCTGATGTACAAGCACTGGGACGAATGGAACAACTACACCAATCAACCCTATATCGCAACCGTGTCCGAAGATCTCTCCGTCTCCAAAGACGTTACGCCGGTACTGGGGTCGGACGAACTCTTCGAAGCACCCACGAAACCCTTTAGCGGATCGGAGGACTTCGCTTGGAGTCCCGATGGTACGAAACTCTTGTACTCTTGCCGCAAAAAGACGGGTCTCGCATACGCTATTTCGACCAATACGGACATCTATCAGTACGACCTCACGACAGGAGAGACGAAGAACCTGACGGAGGGAATGATGGGCTACGACACCCTACCCTCCTATTCGCCCGACGGGAAGTATATCTCGTGGGTAAGTATGGAGCACGACGGCTACGAAGCCGACCTCAAGCGGCTCTTTATTATGGACACGAAGAGCGGTGAGAAGACCTATCTCAGCAAAAACTACGACAACTACGTCGAGTCCTACACTTGGCTCGACAACAGCAAGGGGCTCCGTTTCCTCTCCAACGACTACGGACTGAACGCGCTCTTTGAAATAAACCTTAAGGGAGACGTGAAGCGCATCTACCGTCCGGACTTGGCCGACGTGACCTCTTTCAGCGGAAGCGGCGACGTGATCCTCTTCGGTCAGCAGTCTTTCAAGGTTCCGACAGACCTCTATCTTTTGAAGAAGGGAAAAACGAACAAACTGACGGTCGAAAACGACGACTTCCTCTCCGGTTTCTCCCAAATCACAGTCCAAGAGAGATGGATGGAGACGACTAATGGCGAGAAAATGCTCGTATGGGTCGTACTGCCGCCCAATTTCGACGAGACAAAGAAATATCCTGCGATACTGTACTGCCAAGGCGGTCCGCAAAGCACGGTAAGCCAATTCTGGAGCTACCGGTGGAACATCCGCACCTTCGTGAGCGAAGGCTTCATCTTCGTGATGCCCAACCGCCACGGTGTCCCCGGCTTCGGACACAAGTGGAACGAACAAATCAGCGGAGACTACGGCGGTCAAAACATGCGGGACTACTTCACAGCCATCGACAATGTGGCCAAAGAACCCTACGTGGACAAAGACCACCTCGGAGCAACGGGTGCAAGCTACGGCGGATTCTCTATCTATTGGATTGCCGGACACCACGAAGGACGCTTCAAGGCTCTGATGGCGCACGCCGGCATCTTCAACCTCGAAGCTCAGTACCTTGAGACAGAGGAGAAGTGGTTTGCCAATTGGGACATGGGCGGTGCCTACTGGGACAAGGACAATAAGGTCGCACAGAATACTTTTGCCAACTCCCCCCACCGCTTCGTCGACAAATGGACCGCGCCAATTCTGATCTCCCATGGGGATTATGACTTCCGTATCGTCTCCACCCAAGGGATGCAGGCGTTTGACGCGGCAAAGATGAGGGGCATTCCCGCCCGCTTGGTCTATTACCCCGACGAGTCCCACTGGATACTTCAGCCTCAGAACGGTATTCTCTTTTACCGCACTTGGTTCGACTGGATGAACAAATACCTCAAGAAATAACGCGATGACCAAAACGATACTGACCTTGGGCCTCGGCTTAGCTCTCGGCGCCACCGTCTTTGCACAGGGAGACTACGACAATCCCACCTGGATGCGCTACCCGGCCTTATCCCCGGACGGCTCTGAGATCGCCTTTGCCTTCCAAGGCGACATATACAAGGTGCCGGCCTCGGGCGGCAGAGCCGTTCGGCTCACCACAAACGAAGCCTACGACACGATGCCTATGTGGGCACCGGACGGTAAGACGCTGGCTTTCGTAAGCACCCGCACCTACGGCTCGAAGGACATCTATATTATGGACGCGGATGGAGGTGTGGCACGAAGAGTAACCACCCACTCCGCGAGTGAGACGCCGGCCTATTTCAGCCCGGACGGGAAGTACCTCTACTTCATCGCCCACATACAGGACGACGCGGCAAGTGCGCTCTTCCCCACGGGGCGCATGAGTGAGCTCTACAGAGTACCCGTGGCGGGCGGGAGGACGGAGCTCGTACTCGGCACGCCGCTTGCCTCACCTTCGCTCTCCGAGAGTGGAGACTTTATGCTCTACGAGGACGAGAAGAGTATGGAAAATGTCTGGAGGAAGCACCAAATAAGTGCAGCCGCCAAGGACATTTTCCGCTACGACTTCAAGGAGAAAAAGTACGCCCCGCTCGTGATGTGGGAGGGTGAAGACCGTAATCCGGTCCTCGCGCCCACGGGAGACAAGTTTTACTTCCTCAGCGAGCGGAGTGGCAATTTCAACGTGTACGAAGCCGACCTCTCCAACCCCGAGAAAATAGTCCGGCTCACGGACTTTCCGGACCATCCGGTACGCTTTCTCTCAGTGTCACGCACCAGGAAGCTCGCATTCGGTTATGATGGCGAGATCTACACACTCACACCGGGAGGGAAAGCAGAGAAAGTGGACATCTCCGTCCGAAACGACCTGGGACCCGGGATGCCGACACTCGTAACGACGACGAGGGGCAGGATCAGAGGTGCCTCTGTCTCTCCCGATGGCAAGCAGATCGCTTTCATCACCGGTGGCGAGGTCTTCGTCACGAGCTCCGACTACCGGACGACCAAAAGGATTACCAATACACCTGCGGAAGAAAGCTCCGTCTCCTTCGGGAGTGACGGTCGCAGTCTCGTCTATGCTTCGCGCCGCGACGGTCGGAGCGACCTCTATATCGCGACCATAGAACGGGCGGGAGAAAAGGCCTTCCCAAACGCCACTCTGATCAAGGAAGAAAAGCTCATCCCGGATATCCCAGGCGAAAAGATGAACCCCGACTTCGCGCCAAACGGAGCGGACGTGGCTTTTGTGCTCGACCGTCAGAAAATAGCCGTCTACAACATCAAGACGCGCGAACTGCACGAAGTCACCGACGGATCCGTCACGAGCGAAGTCGACGGGAGCATTCCATTTGTGTGGTCACCCGACTCCAAGTGGCTTGCACTCAACATCACGACCAACCACCACGAGCCCTATGCCGACGTGGTTCTCGTCGATGCGACTAAGACACACGGCGAGCTTCACAACCTCACGAATACGGGTTACTTCGCGATGAATCCGCGGTTCGTCATGGGCGGCGACGCGATCATCTACTCCTCCGAGCAGTACGGTATGCGCAACCATGCGTCCTGGGGATCGATGAGCGACGTGATGATTATGTTCCTCAACCGCGAGGCCTACAACAAATTCCGTCTCAATAAAGAAGAGTACGAACTCCTCACCGAGGAAGAAAAGGCAGCCAAAAAGGAGGCGGAAAAAGCCAAAGACAAGGACGAAAAGAAAGCCGAAGATACGGACAAGCCCATACGCGTGGAGCTTGCAAATATCGAGAGCCGCATTATGCGCCTCACGCCTGCATCCTCGGATCTCGGCGATGCCTATATCACTCCGGATGGCAAAAAGCTCTACTATATGGCGGCTTTTGAAGGTGGGTACGACCTTTGGGAAAAAGACCTGAGGGAAGGTCACGCCAAGCTCATCAATAAGATGGACGGAGACTACTACTCGATGACTCCGGACAAGGAAGGAAAGACCCTTTTCCTCATCAGCGGAAGCGATATGAAGAAACTGGATCTCTCTTCCGGCAAAATCACCCCCATCGCCTACGCCGCCGAGTACAGTCTCGATAAAGGTAAGGAGAGGGAAGCGATGTTAGACTACGTGGAGCTCGAAGAGGCTGCCCGCTTCTACGTGAAAGATATGCACGGAGTAGACTGGGCCAAGCTTACGGATCACTACCGGAAATTCCTCCCCTATATCAATAACAACTACGACTTCTCCGAAATGCTCTCCGAGCTACTCGGTGAGCTCAATGTCTCCCACACCGGATCCGGCTACCGCAGTGGAAGCAGTGCCCCTCAGACGGCTGAGCTCGGACTTTTCCTCGACCTGACACGTCCCTCCGACAAGGGTCTCCTTGTGCAGGAGGTCGTAGTGGGCGGTCCTTTTGACCTCTACTCCTCGAAGGTAAAAGCCGGAGACTATCTCACCGCCATCGACGGGACGAAAATCACGGCAGAAACAGATTACTTCCCGCTCCTCGAAGGCAAAGCCGGTAAGCAGGTACTCGTCTCTTTCCGAAGCCAGGACGGCAACGAGTGGGACGAAGTCATCAAGCCCATTTCCGCGGGACGCCTGAATAGTCTCCTCTACGACCGCTGGGTCGCAGCGCGCGAGAAAGAAGTCGAAGAGCTCTCCGGCGGTCGTCTCGGATACGTACACATCGCCTCTATGGATGACGAAAGTTTCCGCAGAGTCTATGCCAAAGCCCTCGGCAAGTACTATCAGTGCGACGGCATCGTGATCGACGTGCGCTATAACGGCGGAGGTCGTCTTCACGAAGACATCGAAGTACTCTTCTCGGGAGAGAAATACCTCACCCAAGAGATTAGGGGCAAATACTATTGCGATATGCCTTCCCGCCGTTGGACGAAGCCGAGCGTAATGGTCACTTGCGAAGCGGATTACTCCAACGCCCACGGCACGCCCTGGGTTTACCAGCACCAGGAGCTGGGAAAGGTTGTGGGTATGCCTGTTGCAGGGACTATGACAAGCGTGAACTGGGTCACGCTCCAAGACCCGTCCCTGTACTTCGGCATCCCGGCTGTCGGCTACAAGACGGCAGAAGGTTATTATCTCGAAAATCACCAGATGAATCCCGATGTCGTGGTACGCCTCGACTTCAATAAAGCACTCTCCGGCACCGACACTCAGATCGAAAAAGCCGTAGAGGTTCTCCGTCAAGAGATCAAGTAACTGTTTTAGACCACACAACAAGCTCTATGAAAAAGTTTCTTCCGTTTTTGCTGTCCTTGGTTCTACTTTCCGGATGTGGCATTCTTTCCAAAGAATATGTCCCCGGACATAAGTTTGAGAGCCGGGAGGATTTGGTCGCTTACCTAAAAGGAAACGACTGGAACTTCGAGCTCCAACACGTCTCCGGGCCTTATGTTCCCTCAAGCTTCAACGCCTACGGTTTTGGCTTTCAGGTCAAAGGAGACTCCTTGGTGAGTTACCTTCCTTTCTTCGGTGTCAGCCACCGTGCACCGTTGTACGGGGACAACAAAGGGCCGCTGAACTTTGAAGCGCCCATTGTTTCGTATGACGTAAAGGGCGGGACACACCCCGGAGAAGCCGTCATCGAGCTTGTGACCCGCAAAGAGCCCCAAAACACGATCACGCTCTACATCAATGCCTTCACCAACGGCAGCGCGACCGTCACGATGCTCTCGACGGATACCGAGTCTCTTACTTATCGGGGCATCATCACCCTCCCCGGACACAAATAACCGGGATATCCCTGCAACCGACAGTCGGCAGTTTTATCGGACCAAAAATCCGATAAGACTGCCGACCACTTTTTGCACAGACATAGAAGAAGACGAGACACAGACCAAAACGGATAAAAGGTACGGACATAGAAAGGGAAAAGGTACGTACCAAAACCTTTGGATGGATGAGTGAGCGGAAATATCGGAGGAAATGCGTATCTTTGCCACACGATCGGGAGATCGATGTCTATGCGCGGTAATAGCTCAGTTGGTAGAGCGTCGGCTTCCCAAGCCGAAGGTCACGGGTTCGACCCCCGCTTACCGCTCCGGAAATCAATTCCAACGCTCGCGATGCATCACGGTGTATCGCGAGTGTTTTTCTCTTGTACTCTGAGACCTTTGCATAGCACCTCATCTGCAAAGTCCTCCACAAAAAGAGTCTTTCGCATCCGGAGACCTCCGTGTAAAGGTCTCACTCTTTTAGATGAGGTAAATTTAAGGGGAATAATGTACCTTTGCGAAGATAGGGTGCCTGCACCTCTTACGGGATTTTAATCAAAAATCTCATTATACCGTCAGTTTATGAATAAACAAGAACTCATCCGCCATATTCGCTCCAAGCGTTCATTCCTCTGCGTAGGGCTTGACAGCGACCCCAAGAAGCTTCCGGCACAATTTACACCGGACGCAGAAGGGGTGCTTTCATTCAATAGAGCCATCATCGACGCAACTGCCCCGTATGCAGTAGCCTTTAAGCCCAACGCCGCTTTTTACGAAGCACTCGGGTGGAAGGGTGTCAAAGCCTTGGAGGAGACCATCCGTTACATTAGGGCAAGTTACCCGGACATCCTCGTGATCCTTGATGCAAAAAGGGGCGACATCGGCAATACATCCGCCCTCTACGCCCGGTCGGCTTTTGAGGAACTGGATGCAGACGTACTCACGGTGGCGCCGTATATGGGAAGCGACAGCGTCTCTCCTTTCCTTAAGTACGACGGCAAGTGGGTGGCACTCCTCGCCCTCACCTCCAACGGTGGCTCGGAGGACTTTCAGCACCTGCGCGTGGGAGAGAGAGAACTATTTGAAGAAGTACTCGAGACGAGCAAAAAGTGGGGGAGTGAGGAGAATATGATGTACGTGGCAGGCGCCACGCACCCCGAATACTTCGAGCGCATCCATGCCATTGTCCCGGAGCATTTCCTACTGGTGCCCGGCGTCGGCGCGCAAGGTGGCAGCCTCGAAGAAGTGTCTAAGCACGGGATGAATCGCGACTGCGGTCTTTTGGTCAATTCGTCACGAGGCATCATCTTTGCGAGCCATGGGGCAGACTTTGCCGAAAAAGCAGGCGAAGCGGCAAAGGAACTGCAAACTCAGATGTCAACCCTTTTGGACAAATACGCAAAAGCATGAAGACCCCGACCTTATCCGCAAACCAAGTGGCCGAACTCCTCGGCGGAGCCGTAGAAGGCGACGGAGAGGTACTGCTTTCGGGATTTTCAAGTATCGAAAAAGGCGAGAAAGGAGACCTCTCATTCGTCGGCAACGCACGGTACGAAGATTTTCTCTACACCACGGGAGCTGACGCAGTACTTGTGCGGAAAGATTTCGAGCCGAAAAGCGAAGTACGCAGCACCCTGATACGGGTGGACGACCCCTATACGGCACTTAACCGGCTCGTCCGGATGCTCAAAGAGACTTCGCCCTCGGATACCGGGGTCTCTCCTTTGGCTTTTGTGGACGACACCGCAGAGCTGGCGCCCGATGTCTACGTTGGACCCTTTGCCTACGTCGGTGCGGGCACGAAATTGGCTTCGGGCGTAAAGGTTTTGCCGCAGGCTTTCGTAGGCAAGAACTGCGAAATCGGTACGAAGACCAAGATCTATCAGCAGGCCGTCATCAGCGACAACACCGAGATCGGCGCACGCTGCATCATACACTCCGGGGCAGTGATTGGCGCAGATGGCTTCGGCTTTGCCCCCACAGAGCAGGGGTACGAGAAGATACCCCAGATGGGAAATGTCCTCATCGAAGACGACGTGGAGATAGGCGCAAATACCTGCATCGACCGGGCCGCCATCGATGCGACCATCGTCCGGAAAGGGGCAAAGGTAGACAACCTCGTCCAGCTCGCACACAATACAGAGACCGGCGCCCATACCGTCATCTCTGCGCAGACCGGTATAGCCGGCTCCACCAAACTCGGCTCGTGGGACGTCTTGGCGGGACAGGTAGGCGTGGCAGGACATCTCTCCATAGCCGATCGCGTCACCCTTGCAGCAAAAACGGGTGTCTTGGCCAATATCAAGAAAGAAGGCGGCACCTACTTCGGATACCCAGCCTATCCGCACATGACGGCAATGAAATCTTCAGCCATTTTTCCGCATCTCCCCGAGATGGACAAGGAGCTCTATAACTTGAGACAAGAATTAGAGGCACTAAAGAAAGAGCTTGAACTCTTGAAGAAAGGGACCACCCAATGACCAAACAGCAGACACTTGCCGCCCCGTTTGAGCTCGGCGGCAAAGGCCTCCACACCGGCCTGAACATACTGATCAAATTTTTGCCCGCGGACGATGACTACGGCATACGCATATCCCGCGTGGATCTCCCCGGGAAACCGACCATCAGAGCCCTCGCGGAGAATATCACGAAGACGGAGCGAGGCACAGTCCTCTCCAATAAAGATATGGTCGTCTCGACCATCGAGCACGCTATGGCGGCGCTCTACGGTATGGGGGTGGATAACTGCCACATAGAGGTCGACGCACCGGAGTTTCCCATACTCGACGGAAGTGCCAAAGCGTATGTAGAGAAAATCCGTGAAGTGGGCATCGTCTCCCAATCTCACCCGAGGGACGAGTACATCGTCACCAAGCGCATCGAAGTAAGCGACCCCGTAACCGGCGCAAAAATCACCGTGCTGCCGGATGACAAGTTTAATGCCAATGTCCTCATCTCCTTCGACTCTCCCATCCTCAGCAACCAATACGCCACGCTTGAAGACACGGACGACTTTGCGTCGGAGATATCGTCGGCACGCACGTTTGTCTTCGTCCGCGAGATAGAGAAGCTTCTGGAGCAGGATCTCATCAAAGGGGGTGACCTCGACAACGCCATCGTCATCTACGATCGTAAGATACCGCAGGAGCAGCTCCGGACGCTTGCCGACTCGCTTGGCGTATCGCCCGTACCGGACGTGGAAGAGCTCGGGTACCTCAACCACCGCCCGCTCGCCTACCCCAATGAGCCTGCCCGGCACAAACTGCTCGACCTCATCGGAGACCTCGCGCTTATCGGCTGCCGTCTCAGAGGTCACGTGATAGCGACGTGCCCAGGTCACTCGATCAATAGCAAGCTCACGAAGATGATCCGCAAGGACATCGTCCTGAACCAGGAACGGGCGCCCATATACGACCCCAATGCCACGCCGGTCTTGGACGTCACGCAGATCAAAAAGCTCTTACCCCATCGTTTCCCGATGCTCTTTGTCGACAAAGTCATCGAACTCGGTCCCGGATCTATCGTCGGGGTCAAGAACTACTCGATCGGAGAACCCTATTTCCAAGGGCACTTCCCCGATGAGCCGGTCGTCCCGGGCGTCTTCCTCATCGAAGCCGCGGCACAGATCGCGGGCATTATGGTCATCAGTCAAAACAAGGAGTCCGAAAAGACCTACTCCACATACTTGATGAAGGTGGAGAATGCCCGCTTCAGGCACAAAGTCTGTCCCGGAGACTCGGTTATCTTCAAGATAAGACTCACAAGTCCCATCAGGCGCAACACCGCAAGTATCAGAGGGGTGGGTTTCGTGGGAAATAAGCTTGTCTTTGAGACCGATCTTTTGGCACAGATTGTCGTCTCGGACTAACTCCCTTATTGAAGAAAATTATGTCTCAAGAAAACCTCATCAGCCCATTAGCGGGGGTGAATCCGGGTGCCAAACTTGGCTCCGGTGTTGTCGTAGAGCCCTTTGCGGTCATCGACGATAACGTAGAAATAGGCGACGGCACGATAATCCGCAGCGGGGCGGTCATCCGCAGCGGAGCAAGGATAGGCTCCGAATGCGAGATCCATCCCCACGCCGTAATCGCGTGCACGCCACAGGATCTGAAGTTCAAAGGAGAGGACACCATACTCACAATCGGAGACCGCACCGTGATCCGCGAATGCGCCACGGTCAGCCGGGGGACGGCCTCAAAGGGGCAGACCATCGTCGGCTCGGACTGCCTCGTGATGGCTTATGCGCACATCGCCCATGACTGCGTTTTTCACGACCACATCATTCTCGGAAACGCCTGTCAGGTGGCTGGAGAAGTGGAAGTCTTCGACTGGGCCATTATGAGTGGCGGCACCTTGGTGCATCAGTTCGTCCGCGTAGGCGCGCACTGTATGGTCCAGGGGGGCAGCCGCATCACGAAAGACGTGCCTCCGTACACGCTCATTGGGCGGGATCCCGCAGCGTATTGCGGCATAAATATCGTCGGTCTTAGGAGGCGAAAATTCACCAACGACCAGATATTTACGATTAACGACATTTTCCGCAAGGTCTACAACAGTGGTCTGAACATCTCCGATGCCATTCGCGTCGTGGAGGAAGAGAATGAGCCCTCCGAAGAGCGGGACCTCATCCTCAACTTCATCCGCACGTCCAACAGGGGTATCGTCCGGGGTGCCATCGACTAAAAAAAATTGGTCCGTATCTCGCACCTTTCCCGGTCTGTGTCCCGGTAACTTTTTGCTCCGTATCTCGCGACATTTTTGGTCTGTACCCCGGGTTACCCGGTTTGCGAGGCAAGAAACTTCGGACAAAAGACCGGAAAGAAATATAGTTTTCGGGTTTAGTAAACCCGTTTTTACTTGTCTCCTTTGCTGCAATAAATTATGATTTACCGTTTTGTCATTATATCTAATGAAGTAAAAGACTTTCGCCGCGACCTCCGCATCAGCGGAACCGTGACTTTCGCCGCATTGCACGAGAGCTTGGCAGAAGCACTGGGCTACGACCCGAAAGAGCCTGCCATTTTTCGTATCACAGACGGACGCTGGAATCCCGAAACGGATATCTACCTCTACGATATGGGATACGGCTCATCGGATGAGGATGTGCGTGTGATGAGTGACACCTACTTGGACGAGTTTCTCGACACGGAGAAGCAGAGATTGCTCTATACGTTCGACTTAGTAGGCAATCGCTCTCTGTATATGGAGCTTCGGGAGATTACTTTGGGCGAAGACCTCCCTAAGGCCGAGATCGTGCGCTCCGGTGGGGTTCCACCCGCCCAAGTAACGAATATCGAAGACTTCCTCTCCGCCCCTGCCGTCACCAAGACGGCCACACGCGCGGAAGAAGACGAATACGGATTCTCTTCCGAAGGCGGGTACAACGAAGAAGACCTCTCCGATCTCGACATCACCACAGAAGACCTGTAAGAAAGAAAGTGGAGAACCCACTCGACAGTCTCCCCCTCGACGGTCTCGTCCTACTGACCGGCGCTACCGGCGCCGGGAAATCTGCCCTCGCCCTCGACTACGCCGAGAGACGGGGGTACGACATTATATCCGCCGACTCCAGACAGATGTACAAAGGGATGGAAATCGGGACGGATGCACCCACGGAGGAAGAAAGGCTTCGCGTAAAGCACCATTTTGTCTCCTGCCTCAGCCCGGACGAAACTTACTCGGCTTTTGAATACGCCAAGGACGCCTTGCCCGTCATCCATAAGGAAGTGGAGGAAAAAGGCACCGCTCTTGTCGTCGGCGGCTCTTACCTCTATCTGAGGGCGCTGCTCTATGAACCGGATGACATCCCGCCGGTACCGGACCGAATAAAGGAAGAGGTACGCCTGCTCTACGAGCACGAGGGCCTTGCACCCGTTATTGCGGTACTGCGGGAAGTAGACCCCGGGTATCTCGAGCGCGTGGATCCCAATAACCACCGCCGCCTCCTGCGTGCATACGAAGTGTATCAGGCATCGGGAAAGCCCTTTTCCTCATTCCATACCGAGACCAAGCGCCGCCTCCCCTTCCCTGTCACCGTCATAAACGTCGAGCGAGACCGCGCAGCCCTCTACGCTCGGATAAATACCCGTGTGGACCGGATGCTCGAGCACGGGCTCGTGGAAGAAGTGAAGTCCCTCTTGCCCTATAAGGACACCAACGCTCTTCTCACAATTGGATATAAGGAAGTTTTTGGGTATCTTACGGGTGCCATAAACTATCAAGAGTGTGCAGAGCTTATCAAAAAGAATACACGCACTTTTGCACGACACCAAATGACGACTTTGAAGCACCTCAAGTACGACATAACAATCTCGCTTTAGCACAATTTTTCAAGGATGTCCGTTTTAATCGATACCGAGAGAAAGAGATACACTCCGTCCGGTCTGCAATTCTTTTGTGACAATCTCCTTCGTGGTCTTTCCGAGCTCGCCCCCGGCGATATCTCCATTTATGGTCCAAGGGAAGCATACGGATTTCCCCTGGAAAAATTTTCTCCGCTCCATAAGCTTTACAATTCGATACCCAAGAGGTACGACATCGTCCACATCACGCACCAAAACCAAAGCTACTTTCCGCAGAAATTCAAAGAGCAGAGAGTGCTCACGGTTCATGACCTCAATTACCTCCACGTCTCCCAGACAGACCCACGGACGAGAGAGAAGTTCATCAAGCAGGTGGCACGCAATATCGAGATGGCCGACGTCATCGTGTGCATCTCCGAGTTTACGAAAGATGACCTCCTCTCTCGCGAAGAACTGTTTCCGGGGCTGTCCGGCAAACCGGTGTACGTGATCTATAACGGACTCGACACACATCCGACGCTCACAGAAGAGGCAATCGACCGAAATCTCCCGGAGAAACTGAAAGGGAAGGACTTCGTACTCAATATCGGTGTCGCCAGCCCCAAAAAGAACCAGCAGGCCATCATCGAAGCGATGCCGCTAATGGACTCGGACGTCGTCCTTGTCGTCAACGACCCGGAGAATGCGTACGCCCGTTTTCTAAAAAGACGCGCCGACGATATGGATGTGGCGGACAGGCTTCATATCTATGCCCGCATCTCCGAAGAGGTCAAGTACGCCTTAATCAGTCGGAGTATCGCGATGGTCTACCCCAGTCTCATCGAAGGCTTCGGATATCCCCCGGTTGAAGCTATGGTCTGCGGCACACCCGTCATTCTGTCCCGAAACGGCAGTCTGTCCGAGATCGGAGGCGACGCTGCCGTTTATCTCAAAGACACTACACCGAGGGAGGTCGACAAGGCTGTGCGTTCGCTCAAAATCCACACTCCGGATAGAGGAAAAATCAAGGCCCAAGCCGAGAAGTTTTCCTACCGTACTATGGCAGCCAATTATTTCGACCTCTACCACTCTCTTTGATAAAAAGGGAGCTCGATCACCGGTCGGGAAACGAGGGCACGCACCTATAAGCTTCAGAGAAAAGGAGACACGTACCGAAAAAGATTTCGAGGTACGTATCTCGTCCCGTCCTATGTCCGTGCAAAGTTTTCTTCTCGGTCCGTACCAAATTTCGACCGATATTTATGCGGGTATCTCGGGGGTAAGAAAGCAGGCAAATGGGTAAATTTGCAATAAGAAAAAGTTTACGGACTTACCCGGGAGATGCTCCCCATTTCAGACAAGAAAGGTTACAACAATATATGAGTGATACACCAAACGCGATCGACCGTAACTTGGTCATCCTGGGCATCGAATCCTCCTGCGACGACACTTCGGCGGCCGTCCTTCGCGGAAACGAGCTTCTCAGCAACGTCATCGCTTCCCAAAAAGTACACGAAGAGTACGGCGGTGTCGTCCCCGAGCTCGCTTCGCGTGCCCATATCCAAAACGTAGTCCCGGTAGTAGCCACGGCCCTTAAGCGCGCCGGAATTACCCCCGAAGATGTGGATGTCATAGCCTACACGCGGGGTCCCGGACTTCTCGGGTCGCTACTCGTGGGCGGCAGTTTTGCCAAAGGGATGAGCGAAGCCCTCGGCACCCCCATCGTGGACGTCAATCACCTCCAAGGACACGTGATGGCACACTTTATCCGTATGCCGGAAGAGGACAAGGAGATGCCCGCATTTCCCTTCCTTTGTCTTCTGGTCTCTGGAGGCAACTCACAGATCATTTTGGTCAGAAGCCCGCTGGATATGGAGATCGTCGGGCAGACCAAAGATGACGCCGCAGGAGAAGCTTTCGACAAGTGCTCCAAAGAGATGGGATTCGGGTACCCGGGCGGTCCCGTGATCAGCCGGTTGGCCGAGAAGGGTGACCCGGAGCGGTTTCACTTCTCCAAGCCGCACGTCGACGGGTACGACTACAGTTTCAGCGGTCTGAAGACCTCTTTTATGTACACCTTGAGGGACGAAAAAAAGAAAGACCCGGACTTCGTCGAAAAAAACAAATACGACCTCGCCGCTTCTTTGCAGAAGACCGTGGTGGACGTTCTTATGGACAAAATGAGGAAGGCCACCGAAGACCTCGGCATCAAGGAGATCGCAGTGGCAGGAGGCGTCTCTGCGAACGCGCTCCTCAGGCAGTCCTTTGTCGACTACGGACGGGAGAAGGGCTTAAAAGTCTACATCCCCCCATTCTCTTTCACCACCGATAACGCCGCAATGATCGCGATGGCAGGGGCTTACAGATACGCCGCGGGTCACGAGAGCGAACTATCGGACACCCCCTACACGCATGCCTATTTCTGACAAAGCGCTCGCTATAGCACAGCTCATAAGGCGCCTCTCGCTGAAAGTGGGGCAACCGTTTTACATCGCATCGGCGGAGAGCTGCACCGGAGGGAGAGTCGCATCGGCACTCACCGGGGTTCCCGGAGCATCGGAGTGGTTTCACACAGGAGTCGTGACCTACACCAAAGAGAGCAAACGTACTGTCTTAGGTATCTCTACTGAAATCTTGGACCCTGGACTGGTGACCGAAGCTACCGCCAAAGCCATGGCAGAAGCCGTCGCAAAGCTTACCGGAGCGGACTATGCGGTATCGACAACCGGCTCAACCGGACCATCGGCGAGCGAAGGGCATCCACCCCTAACCGTCTGGATTGGGATTAGGACACCGCTCGGGATGTCTGCGAAGCTCATCACGGCAGAAGACCGTGGGCGTTCGTCCAACCAAGATAGAGCTACCCTCGAAGCACTTACCCTCTTGGAAGAGGCACTTTTCCGGGACTTTTCACATATCGAGGGTCGTGAGTACAGGGGCTTTTTTGCCTGACAAGAGGAGACCTTTGCATAATACCTCATCTGCTGCGTTACTATCGGCATTCGGGCTTGGTCGTGTACGTGTAAGCCCCCTACCCCCTAAAGGGGGAGACAAACACCAAACGCCCCCTTTAGGGGGTTAGGGGCTTGAGGCATTCTGCAAAGTCTCATACGAAAAACGTCAGTTTTTCGTATCCCGAGCCCTTTTTCAAAGGTCTCAAGAGATCAATCGCCACCTTTATGGAGACAGAAATTTCGGTCTGTATCTCGCTCTTCTGAGATACAGACCGAAGTTTTCGTGTCCTACGTACCTAAAAAATAAGTTTGGTACGTACCGGACGAGACAGAGGTTCGCTTACTTATTGTAACGCGCCTTGAGGGTACGAATCATATCCTGCGTCATCGCATCGAGGTCATAGGTCGGAGCCCAGTCCCATTCTTCGCGGGCGCAACTGTCGTCCATCGAGTTGGGCCAAGAGTCGGCGATACCCTGGCGCAGCTCGTCAATCTCGTACGTCATAGTGAACTCGGGGATATACTTCTTCACGGACGCATAGATAATCTCCGGATCGAAGCTCATCGCCGTAATGTTAAAGGAATTGCGGTGTACGAGACGGGAAGGATCGGCTTCCATCAGTTTTTCCATCGCCATCAGTGCGTCCGGCATATACATCATATCCATAAACGTGCCGGCCTTGAGGGGGCAGACAAACTTACCCTCTTGCACCGCCTTGTAGTAGATATCCACGGCATAGTCCGTGGTTCCGCCACCGGGGAGCGCCACATTGGAGATGAGCCCGGGGAAACGCACCGATCGGGTGTCGACCCCGAAGCGGTGAAAATAGTAATCGCTGAGCAGTTCGCCCGTGACTTTGGTCACGCCGTACATCGTCTTAGGGCGCTGTATGGTGTCTTGGGGAGTCTTGTCGTGCGGGGTGTTGGGACCGAATGCCCCTATGGAGCTTGGAGTAAAGAGCGCCAAGCCTTTTTCGCGTGCTATCTCGAGGCAGTTGTAAAGCCCGCCGATGCCGATGTGCCAAGCGAGCTGTGGCTTATTTTCGGCCACTGCAGAGAGCAGCGCTGCGAGATTGTAAATGGTGTCGATCTTGTACTTGTCGACGACTTCGGCGATACGGTTGGCATCCGTAATATCGACTACTTCGGCAGGACCGCTCTCAAGGAGTTCGCCTTTTGGAGCTGCAGCCGGGATGTATCCTGCCACGACCTTGTCTCCGCCGTAATCTTTGCGGAGCTTCATAGTGATCTCGGACCCGATTTGACCTGTGGAGCCGATGATAAGGATTTTCTTCATAAAAGAGTGAAAAGATTATGAGAATATATGTGTAGAACAGTTTCTTAGAAGACCGAAATTTTGAGGTACCGCTTGGGGTTCTTCTTGATGTCCGTCAGAAGACTGTCTGCGCTGGAGACGGTCGCTTGAAGCTGGCGGTAGAGGACGGGGTCGTTAAGCAGAAGACCGATGGAGCTGTCGGATCCGTTGAGCCGGGTAGATACCTTCTCCAGATTCGCCACTACGCCCTTAAAGTCGAGTATGGCTTGCTCGAGCTCTGCCGTGGGCACAGATTTGGCGATGTGGTTCACCGCATAAGTGGCAGAGTCGATGTTATTGAGTATAGAGGGCACTTTACCCGCCATATAAGAATTCAGTTGCGCGGAGGTATTGCGGATATTGGCGGCCGAAGCCGAAAATTCGGAGAGCGTCGCTGTGATATTGGGATCCGCCACGACCGCATTTACTGTCGCGATAAGGGAATCGAGACTATTCAGAGACCGGGCGATCTTGGGGGCTATCACCTCCTCAATCTCCTGCATCAGTCCGGGTTTCACTCTCGACTCTATCGTGTCTCCCGGTGCGTAGTACTCGCCCGACTTACCGACTTCGAGTATCAGGACAGCGCCTCCGAGTGGGTTGGTCTCGACGTAAGAGACGGTACCTTTCGGTAGTTTTAGTTCGTGCTCGAGGGAAAGAGAAGCGACCGAGGACTCCATGCGGTTGAAGTCAAACTTGAGGTCTTTCACCTTACCGACCGAGTAGCCGTTAATGATCACGGGAGCCGATCGGCTCAATCCTCCGGTATCGGAGAGACGGACGTAATACTCTTCCGTGTCGTCAAAGATATTGCGACCCTTTAGGAAGTTAAACCCGAAGTAGAATAGGAACAAGGCAACTACGGTGGCCAGTCCTATCCAAAAATTTCGGCTGGTTCTATTCTGTTTCATACATTTGTCTGACTTTCTTTACAAAGATAGCCTAAAATCGAATGAAAGAGGTCATAAAGTCAGTAGTAGCTCCCTACTTTATTTCCCTCTCCATCGAAGCCGACGACAAAGCAGTCCTTGTAGGTCTTCTGAAGTTCGCGTTGGAGGCGATGAGCCTCTTTGAGGTCGGGAGTGTCGTAAAGGGTGTATTTGTAATAGCTTCCCTCCCTGTAGTATCTCACCTCCCCGGCTCCGTACTTTTTGTACAGGGTGTGGGACTTGGGCAGCACGACCTTATCGGCCAAGACCTGTATCCGGTATGAAGCAGGCTTTCCGGAAGACTTTGGTTCGGAGACTTTGGCGGTCTTCCCTCCGCTTTTTGTCGGAGTAAAGCTCCCGTTTTTTTTGGCCACAGCCTTTTCGTATTCCACGACGGATGTGGCGATGTCGGAAGCGAGCTCGTTTTGCCCTGAGGATGAGTTCAAGTAGTCTTCTTCGGCGGGGTTGGAGATAAATCCGAGCTCCACGAGAACGCTCGGCATCGCCGCTTTACGCAGCACAAGGAAGCCGGCCTGCCGCACGCCTCTGTCCTTACGTCCCGATTTGGTGAAACCCCGTTGGATTTGTCGGGCAAGCCTGATGGAGGCGTCCAGGTGCTTATTCTGCATAAATTGGAAGATGATGTAGGACTCGCTCGAGTTCGGGTCAAAGTCCTCGTACTTCCTCGAGTAATCGTCTTCCAATAGAATCACAGAGTTTTCTTTCATCGCGACTTCGAGGTTCTCTCTCGATCGGTGCAGCCCCAGTACATACGTCTCTGCACCGTAAGCGGAAGTCCCCCTTGTGGAATTGGCGTGGATGGAGACGAAGAGATCCGCGTGCTTATTTATGGCAAAGTCTGCCCTCTGATCAAGACCTATGAAACGGTCTGTGGAGCGGGTATAGTAGACCGTGATATCGGGGTTAAGCGCTTTGATCTTGTTTCCGACCTTTTTTGCGACGCTGAGCACGATGTCTTTTTCCTTGGACTTACGTCCTTTCGCGCCACCGTCGTGACCGCCATGCCCTGGGTCTATGACGACGATGAAATGCCCCTCTTTATCTCGGGCGAAGGCGGGAAAAGCGATGAGGGCAAAGGTTAGGAGGAAGAGGAGCAGCAACGGCGACTTTTTCATGGGGCAACCCTTTCCATCGTCCAAGACCCGTCCGCTTGGAGCTCATAAACAAATCGGTCGTGAAGCCGGCTCTCTCTCCCTTGCCAAAACTCGACCCTGTGGGGGATGACTTCAAAACCGCCCCAAGTCTCCGGTCTCGGAACCTTAAAAGGGTACTTTACGGCTTCTTTGGCAAACTCCGTGACGATAAACATACGCCCGGGAATAGGATGGCTCTGAGGGGAAATGCGTGCGCCCACTTGGCTTTTGTAGGGGCGGGTTGCGAAATAGGCATCAGAGACTTCGGGCGGGACGTGCCGGCAGATGCCTTCGATGTGGATTTGTCGTTCGAGCTGATGCCACAGGAACGTGAGGGAAACGTAGGGATTGGCATCGATTTGGCGTCCTTTGCGGCTTTCGTAATTAGAGTAAAAAATGAACTTACCGTCCTTCACCTCCTTCAGGAGCACGGTACGCGAAGAGGGATGCCCCTCGGTATCTGCCGTAGCCACAAGCACGGCTGTGGGTTCGATGACTTTGAGGTCGATGGCCTCCTGAATCCAAGATTCCG
>JASBZK010000005.1 GCA_029983505.1 Porphyromonas sp. | reverse complement strand
ATTGCATCGAACTGGGACGCGCTTTCGTCCGCCCCGACCATCAGCAGGCCAACGGACTTTCCCCGAAATCCCTTTTCGCCCTCGACAACCTCTGGGACGGACTCGGAGCGCTTATCCTGCTGAACCCCGAGTGCAAATACTTCACGGGCATCGTCAGCATCTTCCGGGAATCCAATCAGAAGTCGCGCGACCTCATCCTCTATTTCCTCAATACCCACTTCAAGGGCGAACCGGGTCTCATCACCCCACGTGATCCGAGAGGCTACACGACGGACATATCCCGTCTCAAAAGCATCATCAAGGGCGAAAGCAAAAAAGAGGACTTGAAAGCACTCCACCTCACCGTAAAGGCTATGGGAGAGAGCGTCCCGCCGCTCATCAACGCCTATATGAATCTCTCCGATGCCATGCAGGTCTACGGCATCACACGCGGTATGGGACCCGTCACGTACGAGGACATCGCCATTATGATCCCCATCGGGGAAATCGCAGAGGAGAAGAAGAAGCGGCACATGGACACCTTCTCGGCTTGGCTCGAGCATAACAAAGGCACCAAGCTCTTCTGATAACAAAAGAGGCACGGAGCCATCTCTGCGCCTCTTTTGTACCATAGGACTTCCTCAACCCCGTAGGACGGCAATGATTTTGTCCGCCACGGCTTCTGCGTCTTCCTCCGTCACGAGGGGCGTCGCGTCCACAGTGAAGTGCGCCCTCTGGTAAAAGAGTTCGCGATCCAAGAGCGTGGAGTGGACGTACTCGCGGATCTCGTCCTCCGTCTTGCCTGCCACGAGGGGACGCGTCTCTTTCACCAAGGAGAGGCGGCGGACGAGTTCCTCAGGCTCGGCACGGAGATAGACGACCATCGTGCGGTTCATCAAGAGGTCCATATTGCCGGGGTGTACGGGGAGCCCCCCACCCGTGGATAGGACAGTGTCCTGCTTTTGGGTCAGTTCGATGAGGGCGGCTTGCTCCCGCTTACGAAACTTGTCCACACCGCAGGAGGCAAACATCTCGGAGATGCCCGTGTGGTACCTCCTTTCGATGAAGTCATCCGTGTCGATGAAGTCGAGACCGAGTTTCCGGGCAAGGATTTTGCCCACCGTGGTCTTACCAACGCCACTAAAACCGATAAGGCTGATTGATTTCATATCCTAAGTCTATTGTCTAAAATTTGACCGTCAGCGAGAGATCCGGAAACGTACCTCCCGGAAGCGTCCCCCGAGTGTAATACAAGTGGGAGACGCGGAAGTTCAGTCGCGCCGTCTCCGTAACCGCATACCTCACCCCACAGGCGAAAAACCAGCCGGAGTTCCGAAGCATCCGCGTGCCGTACATCATAGGCATATAAGGCGTATACCCGGGTATCACGGTGCCTTTGGAGAGGTCGAAGTATTGCGCCGAGAGGTCTATGGTGAGAGGGTCGTACAGACACCGGACACGCCCGAGGAGGGCAAAGCCCGCTCGCTCACCCTCAGTCCCCGAGAGGCGGGACTCCGCCCGCACGACGAGCCGCTCCTGTAGAGGACGCTCACCTTGCACCGTGAGCGACCAACGCTTCGGTGCGCCTGCTCTACTGACGAGACGGGCGTTCGCCATCACGAGTGTCCGATCTCGGAGGAAGGAGACTTTGGCAGAAAAAAGCTGCGAAGCCCTTGTGTCCGAAGTCGTCTTACGGAACCGGTCGTAGAAAAGGGTCGCCGTCGTCCACATCGCCACTTCACCCCGCCACATCAGGCGGACGCCTCTCTCGTCCCTGCCGGTCGAGGAGTACCCGTCGGGGCGACCGAGCGGAGCGTAATTTGCCGTCCCGTACCACCTCCCTTGGAGGGTCAGCGTCCCGAGCCTGTCGCTCCATAAGGCCGCACCGCCTTGGACGGCATACGCTTCGCGCCGGGACGGTATCACGCTCTCGAGGAAGACCATCAAGTGGCGTCCCGAGTACCGAAAGTCGGCCGAGGTCAAGAGGGGCACTTCCCGCTCCGAGACACGGACTTGGGGCAAAAGGCGGCTCCCATCCGCTGCTTTTTGGTAACGGTACGCCACAGCCGTCAGCCCCAGGTGTAAGGTCTCCCCGCGGTCATACGCGAAGTACCCGCCTATCGTCTCTCTCCGTACCGTGTGCCTGTAGCGTCTCTCGCCCGCGTCCCTGTGCAGTCCGCCCGGGTACAGGGTGCGGATGCGCCCCTCCTCCACCCGCGCGTCCACCGGCTCATAGCCCGCGAAAGCCGTTAGGCTAAAGTCGCCCCACTTCCCGCGCCCGGCCACGCCGCGCAAAAAGCCCGTCTCCCGAAACGACCGGTGCGGACTTAAGCGGGCTTCCCCTCCGGACACCGCTTCCGAGTACTGTAAGGAAGAAAAATAACTGAGCGTCTGCCCCAAGACAAGACCTTGCCCCGTCGTGAGACGAAAGTCGCCCAGTACCGCCCCGAATCCGCCCTTGGTCCAAGAGACACTCCCCGTCAGGTAGTCGAAAAGTCCCTCTCTAAAGGGGAGCCATGCCTCTCCCTTATCTTTTTCGGCGGCGAAGTGCCAGCCCCACGCCTTTTTTGCCCCCTCATAGCGCAATAAGAGAGCGGGCTTTGGGGCCTCTTTTCCAAAATCAAACCCGGTGCCGAGAAGCAACTCTTGCTTCGTCCGCGCCGGGTAAGCGAGTGCGTAGGGAGAAGTCCCCGCGGTGATGAAAGGCTCGAGGAGGGGAAGGAGTCCGGTGGGCATCCCTTGGACGAGCTTCAGCTCATAGATGTTGCGAAAGCCCGAGTGTTGTGAGCGGTAGAGCAAGAGGTTGCGGATGGCGAAGTCGTCCAGGAAAGGGAGCTCGCCCAGCTCTTCGGCCGTCGCCCTATTGATGTCGACGGGATTTCGTAAGAGGCGCTCGAGCCTTTCGGCTACCACTTCCCGCTCCTCTTCTCCCTCAATCAGCCCCAAAATTGCATCCACCGCGCCGCCCGCCGGCTCCTGTGCCACGAGTGGCAGGCTTACCGTCAGCATCAGCACAATAATCAGCAGCCCACTTTTATAGCCACTTCCCAATCTTTCACAAAGCATAAAGCGGAGGGAAAATTTTGGTCTGTACCGGAAAAGTTTTTCGACCTGTACCCGGAAGAGGGCTCGGTCTGTGCGAGAAGAAATTTTTGGCCTGTATCTCTTAGTGAGCCTCCAACCAGTCGCGTCCGACCCCGACATCGACCCGGAGGGGGACGCTGAGCTCGGGGCAGACACCCTCCATCGTCTCTTTGACCAGAGCCACAAGGCGCTCTTTCTCTCCCGCCGGGCAGGTGAAACAGAGTTCGTCGTGTACTTGGAGAAGCATCTTGCTCTCCAAGCCCTCTTCTTTGAGCCGCTCGGCGACACGCACCATGGCAATCTTGATGATGTCGGCCGCCGTACCCTGTATGGGGGCATTGATGGCGTTGCGCTCGGCATTGCCCCGGGCTACGGCATTGGAGTCGTTGATACCCGGGATGTAGCGTCGCCGTCCAAGGAGGGTCTCCACATAGCCGTCTTCACGTGCCCCGCGGACAGTGTCGTCCATATAGTCTTTGATGCCCGGGAATGAGGCGAAATAGCCGTCTATGATCTCTTTGGCTTCGCTTCTGGAGATATTGAGGCGGGAGCTGAGACCAAAAGCGGAGATCCCGTAGTTGATGCCGAAATTCGCCGTCTTGGCCCGCCGTCTTTGTTCACTCGTAACCTCCTCTTTTGCCACGCCGTAGATGCGGCTCGCAGTCACTGCGTGGATGTCTTCATCGTTTTTGAAAGCCTCGATCATGTGCCGGTCTCCGCTGTAATGCGCCAGGAGCCTGAGCTCGATCTGCGAGTAGTCCGCGCTGACGAAAAGGTCTCCCTCGGAGGGGTTATGCCCCGTGAATGCCTTCCTGAGCTGGCGCCCCTGTTCGTCACGGACGGGGATATTCTGGAGGTTGGGGTCGGCGCTCGACAGACGTCCCGTGGCGGCGACGGCTTGGTTGTACGTAGTGTGTACCCTGCCGTCTCTCGGATTGATGTACCCGGGCAGAGGTTCGACGTAGGTGGAGATGAGTTTATTGAGCCCCCGGTAGTCGAGAATCATCGAGACCGCGGGGTGGAGGGGCGCTATCTTTTGGAGCGTCTCCTCATTGGTACGGTACTGCCCGGTGCGCGTCTTGGAGGCATTCGCCACGAGCTTGAGGTGATCGAAGAGGACTTCGCCCACTTCCTTGGGGGAATTGATATTGAAACGAAGCCCCACGCTGTCGTAGATTTTTTCCTGAAGCGTGCCGAGGTCCTCTTTCATCTCGCGAACCGCGTCGCCGAGCAACTTGTCATCGAGCCTTACCCCCTCCGTCTCCATACCGAGGAGGACTTCAGTCACCGGCATCTCTATATCGTAAAACAGATGCTTCAGCGCCTCCGATGCCTCTATCTTGGGTCTCAGATACGCGTAGAGGCGAAGCGTCACATCTGCGTCCTCGGAGGCATAGGGTGCCACTTCCGTCTGGGGCACTTGGTCCATCGTCTTTTGTTTTTTGCCCTTGGGACCGATAAGCTTCGTGATGGGTATGGGCTTGTAGCCGAGGAGCGTCTCGGAGAGGTCGTCCATATTGTGCCGGAGCTCGGGGCTGATGAGGTAGTGCGCCACCATGGTGTCCCAGTATGGACCCGAAGCATACAGACCGTACTGGTAGAGTACTTTGAGGTCAAACTTGATGTTTTGCCCCACTTTCAGAATCTTCGGGTCGGAGAAGACCCGGCGGAACGGCTCGAGAGCGGCCTCCACTTCCGCCCTCCCCCGCGGCATCGGGACATAATAAGCCTCGAAAGGCTTAATGGAGAAAGAAATCCCCACGATACGGTCCCGAAGGGGATCCAGGCCCGTAGTCTCGGTGTCGAAAGCCACGACAGGCGACGCGGAAAGCTTACGAACCAAGTCCTCCGTCTCTTCCTGAGTGAGGATGAGGCGGTAATCGTGCCGGACGGTGTCGATGGTATCGAGGTCGGCGGGTGCTTCGCTCGGCAGGACGGGGGCGAAAGTACGGGCTTCGGCAGGTTCGTCGAAGAGGGATCGCTTCACGGCCGCCATGGGTGCGGCAGCCTCCTTGGGCGTATCGGTGCGGAGTTTTTCGAGCTTGGAGCGGAGTTCGAGCTTGGAGTAAATCTCTTCGAGGCGCTCCGTGTCCGGCTTGCCCCGTTTTAGGTCTTCGAGGGTGAAGTCCACGGGGACCGCTCTTTCGATCGTTACCAGTGTCTTCGAGCGCATCAGTTGATCCCGATTTTCGATAAGGCTGGCTTTGACCGCCTTTTTCTGCACAGAGTCTATTTGCGCATAGATTCCGTCGATGGTCCCGAATTCTCTCAAGAGCTCGGCCGCGGTCTTCTCGCCCACTTTCGGCACCCCGGGTACGTTGTCCGCCTTGTCACCCATAAGGGCGAGGAAATCGACCACCTGATCCGCACTTTCCAGACCGTGTTTCTCTGCCACTTCGCGGGGACCGAGATCCTCGTAGAGCGCACCTTTGCCCGGCTTGAGGATGTGGACGCTATCCGTGACGAGCTGACCGTAGTCTTTGTCCGGCGTGATCATAAAGACTTCCAGCCCCTTGTACTGCTCCGCAGCCCGAAGAGCGACGGTGCCGATGACGTCATCGGCCTCATAGCCGAGGACTTCCAATATCTTCACGCCCTGCGCCTCTATGATCTCGCGGATGAAAGGCACTCCGAAAGAGATGGCATCCGGAGTACGCTCCCGGTTTGCCTTGTACTCGGGGTACATCTCGTGGCGAAAGGTAGGTCCCTTCGGGTCGAAAGCGACCGCGATATACTCCCCTTCCGAGCGCCTCAGAATGTCGTCGAAAGTATTGAGGAAGCCGACGACCGCACTGGTGTCATCGCCTTGGCTCGTGAGACGGGGGCGCGAAACGAAGGGGAAATAACCGCGGTAGATCAGGGCGTAGGCGTCGAGGAGATAGAGTTTCATGGCAGTCGGGGTTGGTGGAGTAAAATATAGGGAGACCGTTTTGCGGAAAAGAGCCCGGCACCGGGTTGCGCTCCGAAAAAGGGAGGCACCCTTGCCGGGCTCTTTTGGACATACGGAGGGACACCGAAGCGTCCCTCCGAGAGGAGATTCAGTCGAGTTGGATGATGGACTCGGTGGGGCAAACTTCAGCGCAGTCGCCGCAGTCGATGCAGGTGTCTGCGTTGATCTTGTAGATGTCGCCTTCAGAGATAGATTCGGTAGGGCATTGGTCGATGCAAGTACCGCAAGCGATGCAAGTATCTTGGATAAAATGTGCCATAATCTGTTTGGAGCAGTTAATGGGGTAAATAGTAAAAGTAGTAATAAAACAGTCTTTGGAAGAAATCCGGATCCCTAAGAGAGCCCGACTTTCGTCCACAAAGATACGACTTTCGAGCGGAAATGCAAGAGCGGAAAATCGCTGGGCAAAAGGTGCCGGCTCCGGTACCAGTAGGGGGCGTCTCGTCTTTTGCTCCTCAAATGGCCCCGAACCCGAAAAGGAGGCTCCCTTGCCGGAGGCTCTTTGGGGAAGAGAAGAGAGATACGTACCAAGGCGATCTCCGCGGTACGTGTCTCGTCTCTTCCTCACTCAGACCGCGGAAATCGCCTCGGTACGTACCCCGTTTAGCAGGTAATTATCAGTTAGCAGTCCGCAGTTAACCGGGGGAATAGAGCAGGTATGATGTGTTAAAATTGGAAATTTTGGTGTTAAATACTTGAATATCCCGATAATTCGGTTATATTTGCAATCTTGTTACCCCTATTGGGGTCAATATGAATTTCTCATCAATTTTAGAGATGGAAGCGAATACCACCATAGCCAAACTCATAGAGATCGGACTCACGGAGCGCGAGGCCAAGGTCTACCGTGTCCTACTGAACGTCACCGACATCACGGCGGCGGCGATTCCGAAATTCACCGACATCCCGCGCACAAAAGTGTACGAAGCCATCACGTCACTCGTCCGAAAGGGGTTCTGCAAAGAGGTTCCGTCCGCAGGAGGACTCCAAAACAGTCAAACTTTTGCGGCCATTAGTCCGGACATCGCCATTAGCGGGATGATGAACCTCGAGAAGAGCCGTATGCGGCATCTCGAAGCACTCAGTTCGGATCTGACGCAAGAGCTACTCCAAGTCTACACCCGGAGTACGGACAGATTGCAGGATTACGACTTTATCGAGATACTGCGCGGGAGACAGGAAATCGTCGCCCGCTACAGCAAGCACCGAAAAGAGGCCCGCGAAGAGATCCTCGAGCTGAGTCCGGAAGGCTTCGCGATGACGGAAGAGGAGGCCAATGAAGAAGCCGACCAAAATGAAGAACTGATAAAGAGAGGCGTACAGATAAAGGTCATCTACGAGGCGCACGAAATTCGCTCCGGAGCAAACACCTATTTCCATCGCAAAAATAAGGAGGTCGGAGTGGAAGCGAGGATGCTCGAGAGGCTCCCCATACGACTGTCGCTCTTCGACAAAACGACGGTTATGCTTCCACTCTCCGACCCGATGATGGACACGCCCAACCTGACCGTCCTCATCATCGAACACAGGAACCTGTACCAGATCCTCTACGATGCCTTCACAAACAACTGGGAGAAGGCGACCCCGATAGACGCAAAATAAGACAACGGATATCTATACCAATCACAAAACAATCATTAAGTACCCATTCTAAAAGAGTATGAACATGAAAAAGCTAATCCTCACTCTACTTCTTGCCGTAACGGTTCTACTCCCGTCGTGCCAAAACCTCGACGACATCTACCGCCGTCTTGACGACTACGAATCACGACTCACACGCATCGAGACACTTACCGATGCAGCCAACCGGGACATCCTCGCACTGCAGGCTCTGATCGAAGCCCAAAACAAAAAACTGAGCATAGCGAGCTGGAGACCTCTCGACGACCTCTCCGGATACGTCCTCACTATGAGTGACGGCAGCACCATCATGCTCAAAAACGGAAAGGATGGCGAGTCCTCCGGCATAGATGTCCGCAGGTCCAACGACGGCATCCTCTACTGGACACTGAACGGCAAGTATATGTACGACGCAGACGGCAATAAGATCAAAGCCGCAGGAATAGACGGCGTGAGCGGCGTCACACCGCAGCTACGCGTCAATAAGGACGGGTACTGGGTACTCCCTTGACGGAGCCAATTGGTTGCCCATCAAGGACGAAGACCACCGACCGGTCAAAGCCTCACCGGATGAAAGCGACCTCGGCTTCAATATCGAAGAGACAAACGAGAGCATCATCATTACGTTCAAAGGCAAAAAGTACACCATCTCCAAGACCGGAGGGGCGGGCGGAGAAACCCCGGAGACAGGGGCAACCATCGCTTTTACAAAAGCGTCCATCGAAGTCAAAGTCGGCGACAAAGGCAAAATCGAATACACCCTCAATCCCGCCACCACCGACGCCACGGGCATCGTGTGGAAAAGCTCCCGCGAAGACATCGTGAAAGTCGGCCCCGACGGCTCCTATGAAGCACTATTGGCAGGGAATGCAGACATCACCGCCATGCTCGGTTCGTCCGTAGCCAAGCTCACCATTACGGTCACAGAGTCTTCCGACCCCGGTGCGCTCAAAAAAGTGGACTTTAAGCTTACGCTTGTCAAGAACTACGCGACGACGGCCGTCGTCTCTGCCACACCGCCCGACAACGAGATGCCGTACATCTTGCTCATCCTGCAAGAAGAGATCTACGACCAATACGGCAAAGAGAGGATTCACGAAGACTGGATCAAAAAGGGCTGGATAGACGAACAGAAGGAAAATTGGAAAAGCCTTATCCCCGTCTTCCAATACAGAGGAACGAAAGAAGAGGACATCCGCGGCTCCGGCGCCACTGTAGACCCAGGAGCCAAGTACGTGGCTTATGTCTACGGTTGCGACGATGACGGCAACCAAACCACGGAGGTACAGGAACTCCGCTTTACACTCAGAGACATCACCAAAGTCCCCGGTCTCACATTTGATATCCGGATAAAGGAGTACACCCCCGACGGTCCCATCGTGGAAATCACGCCCAGCGACGATTCACGCGAGTACATCGTCAACATCCTGGACAAGAACAGTTGGGAGAGCTGGGCGAAAGACGGCACAAGAGAGCTGGAGCTCATAGGCATCGAGATAGCGAATTTTCCCTCCACGTTTAAGACCAAAGGCAAGACCACCTATGCCCCCGGATTCCAATACGACTCCATCAAGACGAAGTTGAAGTGGAAAGACTACGTGCTTATCGTCTACGGCTATGACGAAGAGAACGGAGTGAATACCGAGTTCGAGCTCAGAGACATCCCCAAAGGCGGTGTCGCTCCGACCACGACCGAAAAGTAACTCCACAGCTTAGACGATATCGGATATGAAGACACAACTACTTAGGAGAGCGGCTGCTCTCGCCTTCTCCGGTCTAATCCTCGGAGGCTGCCAAAAGGAGCTGACCGGGGTAGAGGCCTTGGAACTCTCGGAGTACCAAACCATCACTTTTGACCAAACGGGTGGTCAGAAAGAGATCACCGTCACCACCGGGAATCCCGGATGGACAGCGGCTCCCAACGCAGACTGGATCAAAGTCAATCAACTATCCCACTCTTTCACGGTCAGCACCGAAGCCAACCCCACTACCAAGACCCGCTCCGGCGAGGTCGTAGTACGCTCCGGCTCACTTACGGAGCGGATCCCGGTGGAGCAGGCACCGATGAGCGACGAACTCTTTGTGAGTGCCGAAAAAATCAACCTCGACCAATCGGCACAAGAAGTCGTCCTCTCCGTCAAGAGCCGCAGTGGCGACTGGAGTGTGGAGGAGAACCTCCCGGACTGGATCAAAGCCACCCGCGTCCTTGATGAGGACAGGCTGAACCTCTCTTTCTCTGCCAACAACACGGAAGCAGAGAGAAGCCACAAGGTATTTATTCACGGGAAGGAAGTCGTCCGGGAGATTGAAGTCACCCAAGCGCCCAAGCTCGTCCTACTCCTCCCGCTCCTTATGCCCGAAGCGACGACGGATGAAGTCCGTGCGTTTGAGGAAGGGCGCAAGAGCAAACTACAGGAGGACGCTGGGTATCTCTACGGAGGCTCCCACACCTACGTAACCCTTAGTGACGAACTGCGGGTCATCAAGTACACGTTCGACAAAAGCAAAGAGCTCGTCGAAGCCCAACTCGTCTCCGATGAGCTGAAGACGATCACGAGCGAGAAGTTTGCCGAGTTTTTGGAGAGCAACGGCTTCAAGTACATCGGTGACAATACCGTCGAGATGGTGTACGTCAAGAAGATGAAGAAAGGAGATACGGCTTACGAAGTCGTCGCCAACATCACCTACAGTATGGCAAACCCCAACTTTTACAGTAAGGTACTCTTCCGCTTCGTCAAAGGACAGAGAGGCGCGCATCCCACTTTCAACTCCCTGCCCCTCGGCATAGGACGCTTCGACGTCACGATGAATGATGTCGCGGCGTGGGAGTCCACACACGGCGGGAAAGTCGACGAACTGAATACGGACAAAGATGCGACTTTCAGCTACATTTTCTACAACGTATTCGACCACATCTACGTCACACGGCGCTACATCTTCCACAACCAAAAGGATGTGCTCGGGCAGATGGACATCTTCTTCTACGACGTCAATAAGTTCTTCTACTCCCCGGAAGAGGGCAAATATCTGCTCACAAACGAATTCAAAGAGCTGCTCACCAAGGAAGGGTTTACGGACATCCAAAGGGTGGACAACAACCCACAGTTCCCGACCTTCTACAATAACCCCGCAAGAGGCATCGCAGTGGCTTTCCGCGTGGGGCAGTACGATGAGATCAATGACGCAATCCCCGTGGCACACATGCTCGTCGTCCCGATCCAAAAGAAGTAATCACCCGCTAAGACACAGTATCGCATGACACACCGCACAAGAGCACTCAGTGCATTCGTCCTGCCGCTCGCTCTCTGTCTTTTTTCCTGTACCCGCATCGGGAGCGAAACTGCCGTCCAGGCGTCTCCCGAAAGCCGCCCACAGGAAGAGACGGAGGAGGCGGGGTTCGTCCCGGGAATGGTTCGGATAAAAGCTTCCGAAGACTTATACCACAGACTTGAAGGCAACGGTCTGCGCGGCGGGAACCCCGAAATGGACGCGTTCTTGGACGAAATCGGAGCCGAAAGCATCACTCCTGTTTTCCGGGACCTCGACCCACGCTTCGCCAAGCGTCACCATAAGGCCGGTCTCCACCTCTGGTTCACGGTAGTTTTTGACAAAAAGCTCGCCGTCACCCGGGCTTTCGACGCCGGCAAAAGGATCCCCGGAGTGGACATCATAGAGAAGGTTCCCGACATCGAAGCCCCGAAGGAGCAGGTAGTCTTCGCTTCACCGCTGACGCTTCGGGGAGAGGGGACAGGACTTCTGCCGGGTGAACCAGACGACACCCGCTACCGCGAGCAATGGCATCTCCGCAACACGGAGCAAGTCCCCGGCTTCCTCAAGGGTGTGGACGTCAACGTCCTCGAAGCTTGGAGCAAAGGCGTGACCGGCTCTCCGGACGTCATCGTTGCCGTCCTTGACGGCGGCGTGCAGACCAACCACCCCGACCTCGAGGCTCATATATGGACCAATCCGAATCCCAAGAGAACCGACGAGTACGGCAAAGACCTCCACGGCTTCAACTTCAATACCGGCGTCACCCGCATAGACCCCGACAACCACGGCACACACGTAGCGGGACTCATCGGAGCTATCCGCAATAACCACCTCGGCGTCGCGGGAGTAGCCGGCGGTGACGGCTCGGACAAAAGCGGGGTCAGGATTATGTCCTGTCAGATCTTTGGCGAAGTCAACAGCCCCGAAGCCGTCCTCAACGCCTTCATCTACGCAGCAGACAACGGCGCCGTGATCGCCAATAACTCCTGGGGTACCGGTCCTGCCCCGGGACCCGATATGATTACGGAGTCTTTCAAGACCGCCATAGACTATTTCACGGACAACGCCGGATGCGACGACGAGGGCAATCAGCTCGAAAGTTCCCCGATGAAAGGAGGTCTCGCCATCTTTGCTGCGGGCAACCAAGACAGCGAGATATGGTACAATCCCGGCAGCTATAGCCGTGCAGTCGCTGTGGCATCAGTAGGTCAGCCCAAAAAGCCGTCTACTCCAATTACGGCGAATGGGTCGACATCTCCGGTCCCGGCGGTGATATGACTTACGGCAATCCGGAGGGGCTTATCCTCAGCACGGTAACCCAAGGAATGTACGGGTATATGCAGGGGACTTCACAGGCCTGTCCCATCGTGAGCGGAGTAGCGGCATTGATCGTCTCCAAGTTCGGAGGGAAGGGGTTCACTAACGCAGACCTCCGCGCCCGCCTCCTCGGGTCACTGCGTCCTTTCGATATCGACGCCCGCAGTCCGGAGTACAGAGGGAAGATCGGCTCCGGCATAGCGGACGCGGGGAAGGCACTCCGGGAGAACCGGATGAAAGCGCCAAAGGCAGTAGAGGAAAAGACCTTGAAAGTGACTCCCGGACACGACGAAATCGCGTTCAGCTGGATGACCGTCGAGGACGAAGACGACGGCACAGCCATCTCTTATGTCCTCTTCTACAGCAAAGAAAAGAAACTCTCGAAGGAGCTCTTGGGCGCACCCGGAGTCCGAAAAGAAATCTTCAACGCCGTAGAGCATCCAGGCGCAGGAGAGACTTTCCAAGCCAAGCTGAAAGGACTGGCACTCGGGACTCCGTATCACTTCGCTCTCGCGGGCATAGACAGATGGGGGCAGCTCTCCGACTTCATCTTCTTCGACGCACGGACGCTCTCCAACCATCTGCCCGAGCTCGCGCTGCCCGAAGGCTTTGAGCAAGTTACCCTCACCGGTAGTACCGTCCGGACACTGGAGATCACTGTCACGGATGCGGACAAGCACGACTGGACGTACGCTCTGACGGGTGAGACGAAAGGGATCACCCACCACAGAGACGGGGACAAAATCCTCATCGACTTCCGTAAGTCTCTACCCGCAGGTCGGCATACGGTTACGCTTACCGTCTCGGATCCTTTCGGCTCTTCCAAAATGGAGATCCCATTTGATGTGACGGGAAACAGCGCACCCGCACTCATCCGGACCAAGGACGAGATCGTCCTCCCCCTGGAAGACAAGGACTTCAGTCTCGACCTCTCCGAATACTTCAACGATCCGGACGGCGACGCACTCTCGTTCGAGGGATTTAGTTTTGATCCGGAGATCGCGTACCCCGTCCTCGATGGCTCCAAACTCTCCTTCTCGCTCACACGTCTCGGCACGGCTCACATCGAGATAACGGCAAAAGATCCGTCCGGGAAAAGCGCAAAGATGAGGTTCACGCTCCGCGTGGTCAACGACGGCATCGTCCTCTCTGCCTACCCGGTTCCCGTCCTCAAAGGCCTCCATATCCGGCTCTCTGAGAGCGTCCACACCGCGGAGATCGAGATCCTCACCCCGCTGGGAGGGGTAGCGCGGAAGAAGTTCGTCACCGTCCGGCACCCGGAGGACAGAAAAGTCACACTTGACCTCACCGATCTCTCAGGCGGGGATTACATCCTTTCCGTGAAAGCCTCGGGAAAAGTGTACCGCCAAAATATCCTCAAGAACTGAACCGGACCTTCATTCAGAACCATTATGAAAAGAGCAATTAGGGCTTCACTTATCCTGCTACTAAGCGGCTTCTCGCTAAGTCCGCTATCGGCACAAACGGGAGCCACGGACTTAGAGTTTTTGAAGTTCAATCCCGACGCTGCTTCGGCTGCGATGGGGCGTGCGTTTTTGGGTACGGGTAGCAAAATGCACCTCTACACGGATCCGTCTGCATTCCTGCGGAAAGAAGGCACCCTCTACGCAGGCTATGCCACCTCTTTTATGCCCCTGCAGAGCGACCTCACGCCAAACTCGTACCACGCGCTCTCTATGGGCTACAAGCCGGAAGATCACTGGGGTCTCTTCGGGGGCTTCAGGGTGCAAAGCGGGCGCGTCATCCCCCTCATAGACGAGACGGGGATGGAGTACGGCACACTCAAACCTTCGGACTGGAGCATCGATCTTGGCGCAGCGTGGTCGTTTGCGGAGCGGTGGACTGCATTTCTCTCCGCCGGGTACCTCCACAGTTTCCACGGTCAGCACACCGGGGCGTTGATCTTTGGCGGCGGGGTCAACTTCTCCGACCAAAAGATTGCCTTCGGTCTGCCCCTGCTTTATTCGCTCACGGCCTCCGTCACCAATGTCGGCACGCCGCTCGAAAACGGCAAAGCGGCGTCCCTTCCCGACCTCCCCTCTGCGCTAAACCTCGGAGGGAACACCACCCTCGATATCGCAGAGGGACACGCCATCACTCTTGCGGGGATGCTTGCACTCAGACTCGGCTCCCATCCTATGGAGCGGGTCTATGGGGGCGTGGGATTGGACTACGAAGTGATGCACCTCGTAGACCTCCAGGGCGGTTGGTCGTGGCAAAACGGACACTCCTCTTGGACGATGGGGCTTGGCGCCAAATACCGGATGGTGTCTCTCGACTTCGCGTATATTCTCTCGGGAAAAGACAAGACCTTCAATCAGCTCCGCCTCGGTCTCGGTCTTTGTTTCTGAGACTTCCGGTACCCTTCCGGCTCCACGAACGGTCTTTTGCACAGGGTCTCGCATCATTTTGGTATTTTTGTACACCCAAACAAGAGCAAACGATGAGGGTGAGGACTCTTTGTTCTTTGAAAAAAGAAGAGAGTCCGTCACTCCTTATCCATATACCAAACAGCGTCTTATGAGCCAAAAAGAATTCAAGCGCACCCTCGTCACGGCGGCTCTGCCTTATGCCAACGGCCCCGTCCATATAGGTCACCTTGCCGGCGTCTACGTGCCGGCGGATATTTACGTCCGTTACCTCCGGATGAACGGCACCGAGTGTCTTTTCGTCGGTGGCAGCGACGAGCACGGCGTGCCCATCACCCTGCGCGCCAAAAAAGAGGGCATCACGCCGCAGGACGTGGTAGACAGGTACCATAACCTCATCAAGAGGAGTTTCGAGGAGTTCGGTATTTCGTTTGACGTGTACTCCCGGACGACGAGCGAGACGCACTACCATCTGGCACAAGAATTTTTCCGCACGATATACGAGAAAGGGGGCTTTAAGGAAATCGAGAGCGAACAGTACTACGACGAAGAGGCAAAAACCTTCCTCGCAGACCGCTACATCGTAGGGACCTGCCCCGTCTGCGGCAACGAAAACGCCTACGGAGACCAGTGCGAGAAGTGCGGCACCTCCCTCTCGCCCACAGAGCTCATCAACCCCCACTCCGCCATCTCCGGCGCCAAACCCGTGATGAAGCCCACCAAGCACTGGTATCTTCCCCTCGACCAGGACGAACCCTGGCTTCGCGAGTGGATTCTCGAAGAGCACAAAGAGTGGCGTCCCAATGTCTACGGGCAGTGCAAGAGCTGGCTCGATATGGGGCTCCATCCCCGTGCCGTCTCCCGCGACCTCGACTGGGGCATCCCCGTACCCGTGGAGGGGGCAGAGGGTAAGGTGCTCTATGTGTGGTTCGACGCGCCCATCGGTTACATCTCCAACACGAAGGAACTCCTGCCGGACACTTGGGAAACGTGGTGGAAAGACAGGGAAACGAAGCTCGTCCACTTCATCGGCAAAGACAACATCGTCTTCCACTGCATCGTCTTCCCCGCAATGCTCAAGGCCGAAGGGTCGTATATCCTCCCCTACAATGTCCCGGCAAACGAATTTCTGAACCTGGAGGGAGACAAAATCTCCACGTCGCGCAACTGGGCCGTCTGGCTCAACGAGTACCTCGAAGACCTCCCCGGCAAACAGGATGTCCTCAGGTACGTCCTCACCGCCAACGCTCCGGAGACGAAAGACAACGACTTCACTTGGGCAGACTACCAGGCTCGGAACAATAACGAACTGGTGGCCATCCTCGGCAATTTCGTCAACCGCGCCCTCGTCCTCACCGGCAAGTACTTCGACGGAAAGGTTCCCTCCATAGCCGCCCAAGGGCTTACGGCAGAGGACAAAGAAGTCTTGGCCCAGATCCCCGTGCTCCGCGACAAGGTCTCCACACTTCTGGAGGACTACCACATCCGAGACGCTCAGCGCGAAGCCATGAACCTCGCCCGCCTGGGCAACAAATACCTCGCGGATCAGGAGCCGTGGAAGCTCCACAAGACCGATCCCGACCGCGTGGCCTCTATCCTTTTTGTCTCACTTCAGATCGTCGCAAACTGCGCGCTGCTCTTCGAGCCGTTCCTGCCTTTCTCTATGAAAAAGCTCCGTGAGATGATTCGTCTTGCGGGCGAAACGGACTGGAAACGCATCGGTGACGGTGCCCTTCTCGAAGAGGGACACGCACTCGGCACCCCCGAGCTTCTATTCGAAAAAATCGAAGACGAAGTCATCCGGACACAGCTCGACAAACTCGCGGCCACAAAAGCCGCCAACGAAAAAGCCGGAGCCAAAGCGCCTGCCATTGCTCCCGAAGTGACGTTCGACAAGTTCGAGCCCCTGGACATCCGCGTCGGCACCGTCACGGCGTGCGAGAAGATGCCGAAGAGCGACAAGCTCCTCAAGTTCACGATAGACGACGGCCTCGGCGGCCGCACCATCCTCAGCGGCATCGCCAAGTGGTACAAGCCGGATGACTTGGTCGGCAAGCAGGTTTGCTTCATCGCCAATCTCGCCCCCCGAAAGATGATGGGTCAGCTCTCCGAAGGGATGATCCTCAGCGCCTTGGACGAAAATAGCGGTACCCTCTCGCTCATCTCCCCGATGGGCGGGATCGCACCCGGGAGTAAGGTTTCATGAGTGCTTCCTCCACAGCCCTCCTCCTCTCCGGAGGCGTAGACAGCTCGGTGGCGCTCCACCTTCTGGTCGAAAAAGGCATCCGACCCGACCTCTTCTACATCCGCATCGGAGCGGATGAGGAGGGATTCGAAGGATGCTCCTGGGAGGACGACGAAGTCATCGTGCGGTGGCTCGCACGCAAGTACGGCTTGCGGCTCGAGCTCGTCTCGCTTCACCAAGAGTACTGGGACTACGTGGTTCGGTATATGATCGACACGGTCAGAGGGGGGCGTACTCCGCACCCGGATATGCTCTGCAACCGCGTCATCAAGTTCGGGTACTTCAATGAGTATTGGGGCAAAGACTACGACCACATCGCCACGGGACACTACGCCGACAAGGTGATAGAGGGCGGGCTTCATTACCTCGCCACTGCCGCAGACAAGGCCAAAGACCAGACGGACTTCCTCGCCCAAATCACCTATCCACAGCTCCAAAAAGCACTCTTCCCCCTCGGTCGACTGCCCAAAAGCGAAGTCCGAGAGATCGCGGAAAGGGAGGGTCTTGTGACCGCCCACCGCAGAGACAGCCAAGGCATCTGTTTCCTCGGCAAAGTGAACTATAACGACTTCCTAAAAAAATACCTCGGCACCAGACCCGGCGACATCATCGAGCTCGAGACGGGCAAGAAGCTCGGCACGCATGAGGGCTTTTGGTTTCACACCATCGGTCAGCGCAAAGGTCTCGGACTAAGCGGAGGACCGTGGTTTGTGGTCAAAAAAGAGACGGACACGAATACGCTCTTCGTCTCCCAAGGCTACGACCCGGAGGAGCAGTACGGCGACATCGTCGAGATGAGCGAGATGAACTTCATCACCCGGTCTCCGTTTCCCGAAGGCGCCACTGAGCTCAAAGTCACTTTCAAAGTACGCCATACGCCGGAGTTTGGCAGCGGCACGCTGGTTCGGAAATCGGACGGGAGCTGCACGCTCTACGCAGAGGAACTGATACAGGGCATCGCACCGGGGCAGTTTTGCTCCCTATACGACGAGGAGTCCCGTATCTGCTACGGCAGCGGCGTGATCTCGGGAGGCGGCAGGCAGGCGTGAATCTGTACCCAGAAAAATCTCGCACGTACCAAAAAGAAATTTTGGTACGGACATAGGAGAAATTTTAGCACAGACATAGGAAAACGCCTCGGTCTGTACCGGAAGAAGGGAAAAATCCTCTTTATATCCGAGAAAATGTCTAACTTGCATAAAGAAACTAAATCACCCGACATATTCAATCAATCCCCACGATTATGAAGACGAAAAAGATAGGTCAAACGACCCTGTTCTCGGCGTTCATCGCACTCGCTCTCGGACTCGTGTCCTGCGGAGGTCCGGCACCGAAAGAAAACGCGGAGAAAGCCGTCAATTACCTCATCGCAGGCGAGCTGGAATCCTTTTACAACCTGCTCTCCGACCGCGATAAGGAGGCCCTGACGATGGACAACTTCGTCGATCTCTACAAGGCGCCCGAGAGCGTCACGGCTCTCGAGGAACTCATCCCCGAAGTCCGCTCCGAGGCCTTCAAGGCAAAAGACTTCAAAGAGACCATCACCGGTGAGACGGCCGTCGTCACCTACGTCCTCACTCTCCCGGATGTAGACCAGATCGGTCGGGGCGTCTTTTCCCTCCAGGATCTCATCACCCTTACCGTAGACGGCAAAATCAAAAACCTCGGAGACCTGCTCACCGAGACCCAAGACAAACTGAAAGAGTATGTCAAGGAAAACGGACTACCGACCAAAGAGACCGCCCAGCAAATCAATATGATTCGCGAAAACGACGAATGGCGGGTGGATCTTGACGTAGAAAACGCACTCAAAAACAAGAAAGAGGGGCTCAAGATTTTCCAGTAACATCAGGCTCGGAGACCAAGTCCCCCTTGGCTTGGTCAAATCGGAACGACCGCATTTTTCCCCAAAAATACAACACCCATAAATGGCAAAGACACAAATAAACGAACCAAAGCCCTATGTCGTCGGCATTGACGTGGGCGGTACGAACTCCGTTATCGGCATCGTAGACACGAGAGGCAATATCCTCCGCTCCAGCTCCATCAAGACTGCGACACACTTGGATGTCGAGGACTTCGTGAACGACCTCGCTGCCGAGATTAAGAAAATAGCCGATGCCGAGAAGGTCTACGACAAGATCCACGGTATCGGCATCGGTGCGCCCAACGGCAACTACTTCACCGGCTCCATAGACTTTGCGCCCAACCTTCCCTGGAAAGGACGCATCCCCCTCGCACACATGCTCAGCGAAGCCACCGGCATCCCCGTCGCGCTCACCAATGACGCCAACGCGGCAGCCATCGGAGAAATGACTTACGGCGCAGCACGCGGGATGAAGGATTTCATCGAAATCACACTCGGCACGGGTGTGGGCTCCGGCATCGTGGTGGGCGGCAAGCTCGTCTACGGTCACGACGGTTTCGCGGGCGAAATCGGTCACACCATCATCAGACGCAATGGCCGTATGTGCGGTTGCGGCAGACAGGGCTGCGTGGAGACCTATTGCTCGGCTACGGGCGTGGCGCGCACGGCACGGGAGTTTCTCGAGATTAGGGAAGACGCCTCTCTCCTTCGCGAGCTGCCCATCGAAGAAGTCACCTCCAAGGACGTCTACGACGCCGCTATGAAAGGCGACAAACTGGCGATCGAAATCTTCGAGAGTGCGGGTACCATCCTCGGCGAAGCACTCGCTGACGCCGTGGCGTACACCAGTCCTGAGGCCATTATCCTCTTTGGAGGTCTGACCCGCGCCGGTGACTTCATCCTCGAGCCGACAAAGCGTCACATGGAAAAGAACCTGCTGAACATCTACCGGGGCAAGGTCAAAATCCTCGTCAGCGAACTCTCCGAAAGCGACGCCGCCGTCCTCGGAGCCTCAGCTATGGGCTGGGAGGCAGACCGCACCCACCTCGAGAAGCTCATCAAAAACGACGACTGACAAGCGTCCCCGAAAAGCAGCTTTTCGGAAAAGTCTCACCCTCGGCTCGCAATCGGACACTTCCGGTCGCGAGCCGAGCCTTTATTGTGTATCAAAAAGGGACTTTTGTATGGATCGGGGAAAAACGGATCCTTAATTAAAGAGAAATAGGTAACTTTGCGGACGGTGCAGAAATCAGGCACCGCCTGCAAAGTTATTTTTTTGTCGTCAAACTAAATAAGATGAGCAACCAACACCCGAACAACCATCAGCATAACGAACAGACTGTCGAACAAGTGGCAGGAGAAGTTATCAACACCACAGTAGAGAAGATCGATAAGAATAAAAACGTCATCCTCTACGTCGTCCTCGGCATCCTCATCATCGTGGGCGCAGTGCTTGCCTACGTCAACCTCTACCGCATCCCCCACCAAAAGGCGGGCGACGAAGCACTCTACAAAGCGGAGAGCTATTTCGCCAAGGATTCGTTTCAGACCGCGCTCGAAGGCAACGGAGCTGACGTGATGGGCTTTCGCCAAGTGATCGAGAAGTATGGCAACACCAAAGCGGGCAATCTCGCGCAGTACTATGCAGGCGTCAGCCTCTACCACTTGGGACAGTATGAGGAAGCCGTCTCTTTCCTCAAAAAATACAACGGCGACGACATTATGGTAGCACCCGCGTCCAGAGGTCTCATCGGCGATGCACTCGTGCAGTTGGGCAAGACAGAGGAAGCTGTCGACTACTTTGAGGAAGCCGCAAAGATGGCAGATAACGACGTCCTCTCTCCCGTCTACCTCCAAAAAGCCGCCATTGCCGACAAAGCCCTTGGCAACAAAGAAAAGGCCCTGGAGACTTTCGAGACCATTAAGACGAAATATGCCGCTTCCGCCATCGCAGCCGAAGCCGACAAGTACATCACCGAGCTCTCCCTCTGACCAACGCACGGCAGAGGTAAATACAGAGTAAATCGTTTTGCACGTACCAAGGTCCTTTCGAGATACGGACCGGAAATATAAAGAGACACGGACCGAAGTTTTTTCTTCGGTCCGTGTCTCGTTTTGGAGGGGGACAAGCCCCGCTGAATAGGAGGGGTTATTCGTCCGTAGGCTTGATGGTAATCTTTTCCTGGATTTCCTGCGGGACAAGCTCGTAGTCGGTGAACTTCAGGGAGAAAGATCCGCGCCCGCCCGTGATGGAGCTCAGGGTCGTGGAGTACGTGGAGATTTCGCTAAGGGGCACGCGGGCATTAAGCTCTTCGTAGCCGCCTTTGCTCTCCATACCGAGGATGAGCCCGCGACGATTTTGGAGGTCGCTCATCACGTCGCCGAGGAACTCTGCCGGTATCTGCACTTTCATCTCATAGATCGGCTCAAGGACTTTGGGACCGGCGTTGCGGAAAGCGTCCGCAAACGCGTGCCGACCGGCGAGCATAAAGGAGAGCTCGTTGCTGTCCACAGGGTGCATCTTTCCGTCATAGATCACGACGCGGACATCACGCGCATACGACCCGGTGAGGGGCCCCTGCTCCATCCGCTCCATAATCCCTTTTTGGATGGCGGGGATGAAACGGGCATCTATCGCGCCGCCGACGATGGAGTTGACGACCACGAGTTTGCCGCCCCAGTCGAGATCGACGACCTGTGTATCCTTGGCGGAGACTTTGTACTCCTGACCGCCGATCTTATAGGAGGCGGGAAGGGGCGCACCCTCCGTGTAAGGCTCGACGATGAGGTGCACTTCACCGAATTGCCCCGCCCCTCCGGACTGCTTCTTGTGGCGGTAATCGGCGCGCGCCACCTTCGTGATGGTCTCGCGGTAGGGGATCTTGGGCTCCAAGTACTTCACCGGAATTTTCTCGTTATTCTCGAGGCGCCACTTGAGCGTCCTGAGGTGAAACTCGCCCTGACCATAGACCAAAGTCTGCTTCAACTCCTTGGACTGCTCGATGATCCAAGTGGGGTCTTCGGAGTGCATCCGGTAGAGTGCGGCGTTCATTTTCTCCGTATCACCCTGATTTTCCGCTACGATAGCCCGGCGGAACTTGGGTGCGGGGTACTCGATCTGCGGCAACTGCACGTCGATGCCTTTACCACAGAGCGAGTCGCCGACGGAGACGGTCTTGAGCTTGACGGTGCACCCGATGTCGCCCGCCTTCATCTCGGGCACTCTCTCACGCGACGGTCCGAATGGAGCGAGGAGCTGGCTGATGCGTTCCTTGTCGTGGTTATGGGTGGTATTGGTGAGGTCGTCCCCTTCGCGGACGGTACCACTGATGACTTTGAAGTAGAGGATGTCCCCTACGTGCGGCTCGATGTTGTTCTTGAAGAAATAGAGGACGGCAGGAGCGTTTTCGTCGGGCGGGAGGACGGTACCGTCAGTGGCCTTCGGGGCTTCGAGCTTGTCGGTGCAGGGGACGATGTTGCCGATGAATTCGAGCGTGCGTCTCACGCACATATCCTTGGCCGCACTGGCGCAGAATATGGGGAACATATCCCGGCTGATGAGACCTTTGCGGATGCCTTGGCGCATTTCGTCTTCGGTGAGGGACTCTTTCTCGAAAAAGAGTTCCATCAGGTGTTCGTCGTGCTCTGCAGCCGACTCCACGAGCGCCTTATGCAGTTCGTCGGCTTTGGCCTTCTCGGAGTCGGGGATCTCCAAGACCTCGGGCTTCCCGCCTTGCGGCCCCCAGCGGTACATCTTCATCGTGAGGACGTCGACGACCTCATTGAAGTCGGCACCCGTCTTGACGGGATATTGGACGAGGACGGCTTTGGAGCCGAAATTGCTTTTGAGCTCATCCACGGTGCGGTCGTAATCCGCATGCTCGTTGTCGATTTGGTTAATGAGGAAAATGACCGGCTTCTTGAAGCGCTCGGTGTAGGGGAACTGGTTAACGAGTCCCACTTCGACGCCATACTGCGCATTGACGACCATCAGGGAGGTGTCCGTGACCTGCATCGCGCTGATGGCGTTGCCCACAAAGTCGTCCGACCCCGGACAGTCTATGAAGTTGATTTTCCACTCTTTCCAGGGAACAGAGAAGAGGGTCGAGAAGACCGAATAGCCGTACTCTTTTTCCACCGGGAAGTGGTCACTGACGGTATTGCCGTCCTGTACCGACCCACGCTTGGAGATGGCTCCGCCTTCGAAGAGCATCGCTTCGGCGAGGGTCGTTTTCCCGGATCCGGAACTGCCCAAGATCGCTATATTCTTAATCTCGTTTTTACCATATATGTTCATGGCGCATCTTGTTTAAAGTTTATGATTGGGTTTAATAAAGGCTCGTTTCCTAAAACCAAAATCGGTTCCACTGCCTAAAGTTAAGGGAAAATTTAGTAGCAAACAAACTTTTCGTCATATTTTTGTAACACAAGACACCGGAAAGGGGATGCGGCATCCGAACACGTTCAAATTCTGCTCCCGATCCGGTTCTAATCCGGATATTTGGTAGATTTACAGCAAAATTTACAGATTCATCATCCAATAACTTCAAAAAAACACCACCCATTAGAGATGAAAATACAGTCACTGCTCTACTCTGCCCTTGTGTCGGGCTTGCTGCTTCTCACGAATTCGCTTCCCGCCGCTGCTCAGGGAGAAGAGAAGACGCCGGACACTCCGGATCAAAAATCCCGGACAGTCTTGGACAAAATGCTGGATCGCGTCACCTTCTCCGGAATACTCCAAGGCGGATATTCGGCGGGCTTCGGTCCTGTCTCTCCCGTAGGCATTATGCTTGGTAATGGTGCGAACGACTTCGTCATTCACCGCATCGTGCTGCAGGTCAAAGCCAAGATCACGGACGACTTGTCACTGACCTACACGAGCGACCTCGCCGGCGACTACACCAACCTCGAGTATTACGCCGAGTACACGCCGGTGCCGGAGTTCGGGATCGTCCTGGGGCAGAGAAAGGTTCCCTTTCTGATGGAGAACCAGATCAGCCCGGCCGTGCACGAGCTCATCTCCACCATGAGTTTACTATCCAACTATATGGCGGCGTGTAACCCCTCCAACCCGCTAAACGGTGCTTGGAGCGGACGCGACTTGGGCGTAGAGATAAAGGGCGACCTTTTGGGGCAAATCATGAGCTACCGCATCGGCGCTTACAACGGACAGGGTATGAATCGCCGCGACCTCAATAAGGCCAAGACACTCTCCGGGAACCTCACCATCCGCCCCTTCGTCGGCTTGGAGCTCCAGGGTTCATTTCTCTCGGGCAAAACGGTAGCTGTCGGAGACGCGCTTTTTACTAAAGAACAGCGCCGCGTCACCAAAGGCGAGACCTACCGGATGGATCGCGTAGCGGGCGGGCTTTCCTATAAGTCCGAGCGGTTCGGCATCCGATCGGAGTACATCGCGGGCAGGGACGGCAACGTCCTCTCCGACGGGGTATACGCCACGGCACGCGTCCTGCTCTTCCAAAAGCTTGACCTCATCGGCTCCTACACCTACGCCGACTTCAATAAGGGCGGCGAGAACCACCTCTCGATCAATAACTATGTGGTCGGACTCCAATACAAGTTCCTACCCAAGTGCCGTCTCAGCCTCGAGTACAACGTAACGGATCCCCAAGGTGCATCCAACACGAACCATACAATCAATACGCAACTGCAGTTCGCATTCTGATTTCGATCTTGGTACGTCCGAAAAGAAATCCCCGGTCTGTACCTTTTCCCCTCAAGATACAGACCGGAAATTTCTTCTCAGTCTGTATCTCTTTTTCGCGCTGATTCTCACGACTAAATTTGGAGGAAAGAGACGAATGTGGTACCTTTGCAGTCCAAAAGGGTGCGAATGTGTCCGTTCGCGCCATATTTTTGTAACAGACATAACGCAATAAAGCACCAACAAGCAAAAAAAAGAGCAGAATTTATGATCATTGTACCCGTAAAGCAGGGCGACAACATCGAGAAAGCCCTCAAGGTATTCAAACGCAAATTTGACCGTACCGGCACCATGCGCGAACTCAGAAACCGCAAGGAGTTCAAGAAGACCTCCCAAGTGAAGCGTCGCAAGATGGAAAAAGCCCGCTACGTCCAAAGCCTTCGTCAGGCAGAAATGGACTAATCTCCGGATTAGGTTCCTTTTCAAGCCGAACACGAAAGGAGGTCTGAACCAAGGACACATAAGTTCGCTCATATAATATAAGCCAGAAAACAGGTCAGGAGTACCGCGCATCACGTCGGTATTCCTGATCTGTTTCGTTATTTTTGGTAACTTTAGGTACCGGATTCGGAGGAGTAGGAAGCGCGTTGTGAACGGAGCCTGCCCCGCCCGTCCGGACGTAACCAAGACTGCAATTAATGACTGACAGACAAACGCACCCATACATAGACCTCAGCGTCACGATAACGGGAGACGACGACCTCGGCACACGGCATGATGCGGCCGTCTTCTATCTGTCCGAAGCCGGATACGGGACGTTCTCAGACGACGATCTCGGCACGCTTCACGCGTTCATCGAGAAGAGTGCTTACGACGAACAGAAAACCGCCGAAGCCCTCGCCCCTCTCGGCTCGTGCGTCACGACCCGGGCGAACGAAATTGAAGACCGGGACTGGAACGAGGAGTGGGAGAAGAACTACCACCGACCCATCGAAGCAGTGCCGGGAAGGGTCGTCATCCGTGCCTCTTTTCACGAAGCGAGACCCGACGTCCCTTTCGACATCGTCATTGACCCCAAGATGGCTTTCGGCACGGGCAATCACGCCACGACGGCGGGGATGATCCGGCTCATCGACGGACTACCCCTCGCGGGACGCTCCGTCATCGATATGGGGTGCGGCTCGGGTGTCCTCGGCATCTTCGCGATGAAAAAAGGAGCCTCCTGCTGCACGTCCATCGACATCGACGACCGCTCCACGGCAAACGCGAGAGAGAATGCCGACGCAAACGGCGTGGACCTCGACATCCGCCACGGCGACGCATCGCTCCTCCCTTCGGTACGTCCCGCAGATTACTTTTTCGCCAACATCACCCGCAACATCATCCTTGAGGATCTGGATCGCTACCTCTCGGCGCTGAAGCCCGACGGTACGCTCCTCCTGAGCGGATTTCTCCTGGGCGATCTCCCCACCCTTACCCGTGCGCTCTCGGAGAGAGGGCTCGAGACAAAAGAGACACTCAACCCCGAAGGCGACTGGGTTGCCCTTAGGGCAGAGCGGAGATGACACACGGCACACGACATTAACGACACACAGACACTATGAAAGAAGAATCTCAAGCCGTCACCCCCGGGACGGCACCGGAGCAATTTCCGCGCTCCACGGAGATCCGGACGATCGGCATCCTCACCAGTGGAGGAGACGCCCCCGGGATGAACCCCGCCATTCGCTCCGTAACCCGCACCGCCATCGCCAAAGGGCTTAAAGTAAAAGGCATCTATCGCGGGTACAAAGGGCTCATCGAAGGCTCGATACGGGAGTTTCACACCGAAGACGTCTCCAACATCATACAGCGCGGAGGCACCATCCTCAAGACGGCGCGCAGTATGGAATTTATGACGAAAGAGGGGCGCAGCAAAGCTTGGGCGAATATCGTCCGCGAAGAGATCGACGCCCTCGTGGTCATCGGCGGTGACGGCTCTCTGAGCGGAGCGCAGATGTTTGCCAAAGAGTACGATTTCCCCATCGTGGGCATACCGGGGACGATAGACAACGACCTGGCCGGCACCGACCGCACCCTTGGCGCCGATACCGCACTAAATACCATTATGGACGCGGTCGACAAACTTCGCGACACCGCTTCGAGCCACGACCGGCTCTTCGTCGTGGAAGTGATGGGGCGCAACTCGGGCTTTTTGGCACTCAACGGCGCCCTCGCCTCCGGCGCCGAAGTGGCCGTCATCCCCGAGTACCACTCGAGCGAAGAGCAGATGAATAATATGATCTCGAGCGGCTTCCGCAAGAGCAAAAATTCCGCCATCATCATCGTGGCCGAGTCCCCCAAGACCGGCGGAGCCAACGGTGTCGTCGAGCGCATCAAAGCCGCCCACCCCGAGTACGAAGCCCGCGTGGTCATACTCGGGTACATCCAGAGAGGAGGCTCCCCCTGCGCCCAAGACCGCATCCTTGCCTCCCGTATGGGCGTGGCGGCCGTCGAAGCCCTGCTTGACGGGCAGCGCAACGTGATGATCGGCATCCAAAACGACAGTATGGTGAACGTCTCTTTCTCCAAAGCCATCAAAAAAGAGAGCGTCATCCGGGAGGAAGACTACCGAGTACTCGGACTCCTTGCGCTCTAAGCCCCGGAAAGAGGGGTGAACGGGGTACGTACCGAAAAGAAATTTTGGTACAGGCCGGGGCATTAAGGTCGCACGGACCGAAAATAGTTTTTTGCACGTACCGGGGCTTGGGACACACACCCTGTGCCTATTTTTAACCAATGAAACAGTATGAATCCGATTAACAAAGAGAATAAAGAGAGACTCAAATACGCGCTCATCGCATTCGATCTGGACGGCACCCTCGTCGACGACGACAAGAAGATTTCGCCCTCCGCCTACGCGTCTATTATGGAGATCCAGAAGTTGGGCATGACGGTGGTTATCGCATCCGGTCGTCCCACCTACGGCTGCCGGCATATTGCCAAGGAGCTGCGCCTCGACGAATACGGGGGCTACATCATCTCCTACAACGGGGGCAAAATCACCTCCATGCGCGACGGTCAAGTCCTCTCGCGCAACACGATGTCGCTCGACCTCCTTAGAGACCTCTTCGAGAAGATCAAAGACCTCGAAGGCGTGACAATGCTCTCCTACATCAATCAGGCCATTGTCACCAATAAGGAGGGGAATAAGTATGTGGAAATGGAGAGCTTTGTGAACAACGGCATGCCGATCCAAGTCTCGGAAGACTTCTCTTTCAATCTCACCAGAGCGCCCTTCAAGGCGGCACTTGTCGGCGACAGAGACCGCCTCGCCCCCCTGAAGACGGAGCTCATCGAGATGTACAAAGGGCGCCTTACATTTCTCACCTCTGCGGAAAACTTCATCGAAATCATCCCCTACGGAGTGGACAAAGGGACGGCACTCGAATTTCTGCTCGCAGACGTGGGCCTGAGCAAAGAGAAGATCATCGCCGTGGGCGACAATTACAACGACCTCCGGATGATACAGCTCGCGGGACTCGGCGTAGCCATGGCCAACGCCACGGAAGCCGTAAAGCGGGCAGCCAACTACATCACCCTCTCCAATAACGAAGACGGCATCCGGCACCTCCTCAATAAATACATCCTCTACCCCGAGGAGACCAACACCCTCACCACCGACCAAATCGACGCACTCCAGAAGAATACGCTGATGGAGAACCTCGGCATCAAAGTGACGCGCATCGAAGAAGGGTACGTGGAAGCCACTATGCCCGTGGACAGAAGGACGCGCCAACCGATGGGAATCATCCACGGCGGAGCAAACCTCGCTCTGGCGGAGACCGTGGCAGGATACGGCAGCATCCGGTTGCTCAAAAATAACGAACTCCAATACGGCATGCAGGTGAGCGGCAACCACATCAGCTCCGCACACGAAGGCGATACCGTAAAGGCCGAGGGGCGCATCATCCACCGCGGTCGATCTTCTCACGTCTGGGACGTGGAGATCACTTCCGTCTCCTCCGGCACCCTCATCTGCTCGGTACGCGTCACAAACGCCATCGTCCGCAAACGCTAACCCGCGAGGAGTGTTTGTTTATTCGGAAGAAAATGGTACCTTTGCAAAACCTTAGAGAAACGGACAGTTTCTCGCCGCAAGGTACGAGATCCGCTAGCTCAGCAGGTAGAGCACAACACTTTTAATGTTGGGGTCTTGGGTTCGAGCCCCAAGCGGATCACTCTTCAATGAAGATACATCTTTTGACATATATCTTTGTTATATAATTTGTATGAGCCCAAGTCATAGTGGATATGGCTTGGGTTCAGCCTTTTTGTCGGTCTCCGATTGTGCAAATCCTTATTTAGAGCAAGTCCCGCACTTCGGCATTCACCGAAGTGCGGGACTTTTTACTTTGGAACCCTGAGGTCTCTTACAGCAGGTCTCCGTAGAGATCCGGGTGCTTAATCACCTGTCCTTTGACATAGGGGCAGAGGGGGATGAGCTTGATTTCATTTTTGCGCATCCACTCGGCTGCTTTGTCGAGCATCAGGCGACCCACGTTTTGCCCGCGCATACTGTCGTCCACGAACGTGTGGTCAAAAATCGCTTTCACGGGACCCGCATAGGTGTAGGTCATTTCGCCGACTTCGACTCCGTCGTTGTACGCGACGAACCTGCCGCGCTTTTCGCCGTCTTCTTGCTTGATTTCAATCATGATTCATTTCTCGTTTTTGGGGTTATCGGAAGGGACATTGCAGGGTTGAAGTTCGCCCGTGAGCTCGTTTATCTCAAACTCAGCGAGCGGCAGGTCTCCGTATTTGTCCGGAAAGACACGGATCATTCGGTCCACATAGGGACAGAGGGGGAATATGGAGAGCCCTTTTTCTCTGACCCACGCCATCGCCCTGTCCATCAGAAGGGCGGCTTTATTGCCGCCACGATAGTCCGGATGCACAAACGTGTGGTCAAAGACCGCCTTATCCGATCCGGCGTAGGTGTAGGTCATCTCCCCGATCTCCTTCCCGTCATCGAGGAGGACAAAGCGACCGTTTTCGGGAGTCTTGTCGATGTGTTTGATCTCGATCATAATGTCTCTTTGAGGTTTATGAGTTCATACGACAAGGCACCGCTGGGACACCGGTCTATTTGCGCCATCAGCTCTTCGACGGCAGCGTGCTCGGGGTTAATCCAGGGTTTGTCCTGCGGGCGGTACACCTTCGGAAGGGTACGTACGCAGACGCCTGCGTGCTGGCACAGGTCGGGGCGCCAGATAATTCTGAGGTTGTCTTTGGAATAAACCTTACTTTTTGGAGCTTCTTGGGACGTTTGGGATTCCATTGTAACCAAAATAATTCTTTTGAGTTAAGAGAAAAAGAGACTCGTTTCCTTGTTTGTCATAGAAAAAAGAAGGGGTGCCATTTGTTCACCGCCTCCTAATGCCCCTTACCGGCACGAGATACGGACCGGGAGGATATCTTTGGTCCGTACCACGCGGCGACGCCGTACGGACATAGAAAATCGTCTCGGTCTGTACCAAAATTCGGGGTGGAAAGAGCGCAAAATGGCGGGAGAAAAAGTCCGCGTAAAAATTGGTATATTTGAGGACAGAATCGGGGGTGCCTTCCCCCGACAAATTTCGAGTATAACTGAGAACCCCAAACATACATTTTACAAGCCACCTGTTTCAGATGAATACCAATGACTTCTCCATCCGCCACATCGGCGTCACAAAGCCTCAAGAGGTAAAGAAGATGCTGGGTGCGATCGGAGTCTCCTCCATCGACGAACTCATCCATAAAGTGATGCCCGAAGACATCCTTTTGGACAAAGAGATGGATCTGCCGGAGCCTATGACCGAACGCGAACTCGTCGAGCACATCGGCCAACTCGGCGAAAAGAACGAAATCTTTACCTCCTACATAGGTCAAGGGTGGTACGACACCGTCACGCCCGCCACCATCCAACGCAACGTCCTCGAAAACGCCGGCTACTACACCTCCTACACCCCGTATCAGGCCGAGATTTCCCAAGGACGCCTCGAAGCGCTCTTCAACTTCCAGACCGTCATCACCGAGCTCACCGGTCTTCTCCTTACCAACTGCTCCCTCCTTGACGAGGCGACAGCCGGAGCAGAAGCAGCCTCTATGCTCCTCCACAACCGTCCCCGCGCCAAGAAGGAGGCGAAAAAGCTCTTCGTGGCAGACGACCTCTTCCTATCCACACGCCGCGTCATTGAGACCCGTGCCGCACAGTGGGACGTCGAGATCGTCGTCGGCAAGCGGGAAAACTTCTCTTTCGACGGCAACGCCTACTTCGGAGCCATCATCCAGTACACCAATGACGACGGTCGGATCATAGACGCAGAGGGCTTTATCCGCAAAGCCAAAGACGCCGGCATCCCCGTCGCCGTCGCAGCCGACCTGATGAGCCTCGTGCTCCTCACCCCGCCCGGTGAGATGGGCGCGGATATCGTCTTCGGCTCCGCTCAGCGTTTCGGCATCCCGATGTACTTCGGTGGTCCCTCTGCCGGCTACCTCTCCGCCACAAACGACTACGTCCGCATCATCCCCGGCCGTATCGTGGGCATCAGCAAAGACCGCCTCGGACACGAGGGATTCCGCCTCACGCTCCAGACGCGCGAACAGCACATCAAGCGCGAAAAAGCGACCTCCAATATCTGCACCGCTCAGGCACTCCTCGCGACGATGTCCGCCTTCTATGCCGTCTACCACGGCCCCGAGGGTCTCCGCGACATCGCAGGCCGCATCCACACGTATGCCGTGACCTTGGACAAGCAGCTCAAGAAGCTAGGATATACCCAGGCTAACGACCTCTATTTCGACACCCTCAAAGTCGTGGGTCTCTCGGAAGCCGACCGCAAGAAGATCGAAGAAACAGCCCTTGACTGCAAAGTCAACTTCCGGTATTTCGCCGACAACTCCATCGGGATCTCCCTCGACGAGACCACACTGGAGAGCGATCTCGCGACTCTGTACTACATCTTCTCCGAGGCGAAAGGCCTCTCGTCCGTAGACCCTGCCGAGCTCCCCGGCGAGTACGTCCCCGTGGACGAAAAGGTACGCCGCACGACCGACTTCCTCTCCCAAGACGTCTTCAATAAGTACCACACCGAGACGGACATCATGCGCTACATGAAGTGGCTCGAGAGACGGGACATCTCGCTCGCTCAGTCTATGATCTCTCTCGGGTCCTGTACGATGAAGCTCAATGGCGCAGCCGAGCTCTTTATCCTCTCCAACCCCCGTTTCGCCCACATCCACCCCTATGCGCCGTCGGATCAGACAGAGGGCTACCTCGAAATGCTGGACAACCTCGACAAGTACCTCGCCGAAATCACCGGACTCGACAAGACCTGCTTTATGCCGAACTCTGGCGCGTCAGGGGAATACGCGGGACTCATCACCATCCGCTCCTACCACGATGCAAACGGGGGGAAAGATCGGGATGTAATCCTTTTGCCCGCTTCTGCACACGGCACCAATCCGGCCTCTGCCGCTCTTGCCGGCTTCAAGCTGGTAATCGTCAAGAGCGACGCCCGGGGAAATATTGACGTAGCGGATTTCGAAGCCAAAGCGGACGAGTACAAAGACCGCCTCGCCGGCACTATGATCACCTACCCGTCCACCCACGGGATATTTGAGGTAGAGATCAAGAAACTCTTCCAAATCGTCCACGACCGCGGCGGGCTCTGCTATATGGACGGAGCGAATATGAACGCTCAGGTAGGCTACACCAGTCCCGGTCTCATCGGTGCGGATGTCTGCCACCTCAACCTCCACAAGACTTTTGCCATCCCCCACGGCGGTGGCGGTCCGGGCGAAGGCCCCATCACGGTCAAAGCATTCCTCGCGCCACACCTGCCGAGCCACTCCATCTGCAACGGATCGGATCACAAACCGGTCTCCTCGTCTCCTTTCGGATCAGCGGCAATTTGCGGTATCTCGTACGCCTACATTCGTCTTCTTGGAGCCAAAGGACTGAGGGCATCTACGGCAACCGCCATCCTAAACGCCAATTATCTCGCCACGCGTCTCAAAGAAGCCTACGGCATCACTTATACCGGTGCCACCGGTTTCGTCGGGCATGAACTCATCCTCGAATGCCGGGGTATCAAACAGATGTCCGGCATCGACGAAACAGACATCGCCAAGCGCCTGATGGACTTCAACTACCACGCTCCGACGCTTTCATTCCCCGTACACGGCACACTGATGATCGAGCCAACCGAGTCTGAGAGTCTGATGGAGCTTGACCGCTTCGCCGATGTTCTCCTGAAAATCCGGGAGGAAATCGAGGAAGTGATGACCGGAAAAGCAGACAAGGAGGATAACGTCCTGAAGAACGCACCCCATCCTCAATACGAAGTGGCGGCTGACGAGTGGACTCACTCCTACGGAAGAGAAAAGGCCGCTTTCGCGCTCGAGTATCTCCGCGAGAATAAGTTCTGGGTGAACGTCTCCCGGGTCGACAATGCTTTCGGCGACCGCAACCTCGTGGTCACCTACTCCTGCTTCGGCTAAAAATTTCGGCCGTACCGGGAAGAGTTCCCCGGTACGTGTCTCGCCAAACTTTTGGTCTGTATCTCGTTACTTCGAGGTACAGACCAAAATCTTTTCCCCCTCCGTCATCCCCTAAACCTGTGACCAAATAGGGAAAAACGCATCTTATTTTACAAAACTTATAAAAAAGTCGTCCCAAAATTTGGTGATGTGGGGTAAAGTATCTAATTTTATACCGAATTACAACAGCCCCCGGATTATGAGCCTTCAAATAGACAAAAACACCACCCCTTCAGCCCCGTATGCAGACGCGACCGGCGCCGGAACCGACAAGAAAGGTTTTTGGACGCGGGCGTGGGAGATGTACAGGGACGGCTTCAAGAATCTGAGTAAGACGGGGCGGCAGCTTTGGCTTCTCGTACTCATCAAGCTCTTTATTATGTTCGCGATCTTGAAGGCGTTCCTTTTCCCGAACTTTCTGGGGCAGAAGACGGACGGCACGGACGAAGCCAAGGGCGAGTACGTCACGGAGCAATTCGTGGACCGTGCACTCAAGTGACCCACTCCCGACACAATCAATCCACACATATATTTATAATCAAACACATCAGAAGCTATGTTACTAAGTGCACTTATCGACTGGTCTCGCTGGCAATTCGCGATGACAGCAATGTACCACTGGCTTTTTGTCCCCTTCACCCTCGGCGTGGGCATCATTATGGCCATTGCGGAGAGCAAGTACTACCGCACGGGGGAGGACTTTTGGGAGAAGACGGCTAAGTTTTGGCAAAAGATCTTCGCCATCAACTTTGCGGCCGGCATCGCCACGGGTATCATCCTCGAGTTCGAGTTCGGGACGAACTGGTCCAATTACTCCTACTTCGTGGGCGACATCTTCGGTGCTCCGCTCGCGATAGAAGGGATACTCGCCTTCTTTATGGAAGCGACGTTCTTCGCCGTGATGTTCTTTGGCTGGGGGAAAGTCTCCAAGAAGTTCCACCTCTGGTCCACATGGCTCACCATCATCGGCGCCACCATCTCCGCGTGGTGGATCCTCGTGGCCAACGCCTGGATGCAATACCCTGCGGGAATGGAATTCAACCCCGACACCGCACGCAACGAGATGGTGGACTTCCTCGCCGTCGCGTTCTCACCCGTGGCCGTCGTGAAGTGGTTCCACACCGTGCTCTCCTCCTGGGTGCTCGGATCGATTATGGTTATGGGTTTCAGCGCCATCTATCTGCTCCGGAAGCGCCACACGCGCTTTGCCGTGGAGTCCATTAAGATCGGTGCGGGCTTGGGCCTTTTCGCCATCCTCGTGGCTATTTTCTCCGGTCACCTCTCTGCCATCCAGATCACCAAGCATCAGCCGATGAAGCTTGCCGCGATGGAAAACCACTGGAACGGCTCCGATGACGCCGGTCTCAGTGTCATCGGTATTCCCAATAAGTCGGCAGCCGACCTCGGCAACGACGCAAAAGAAGACTGGGTATTCAATCTCGAAATCCCCGGACTCCTTAAGCTTCTCAGCGATCCTTCGGACGGATACACCTACCTCCCCGGTATCAACGACATCGTCCGTGGCGGATATACCCTTCCCGACGGCACCATAGCTCCGTCTGCCGAAGAGCGGATGGCAAACGGTAAACTGGCCGTCCAAGCCCTCGCGGACTACCGTGCCGCCACGAAAGCCGGAGACACCGCAAAGGCAGAAGAAGCACGGACCGTCCTCAAGGACAACTTCAAAGACTTCGGATACGCTTACCTCGAGAGTCCCGCGGACCTCATACCGCACATTACGCTGCTCTACTTCAGCTTCCGCATTATGGTCTACCTCTCCGGGCTCTTCCTCCTTGTCTTTGCCCTCGCTCTCTTCTTCACAAGCAAAAAGCGCGTCTCTTCCTTCGCCTCCAAGAGGTGGTTTGCCTGGGTAATGATCCTCTGCATCCCCCTCGTATACATCTGCAGCCAATCGGGCTGGATTCTTGCCGAAGTGGGTCGTCAGCCTTGGACGATACAGGACGTGCTCCCGCTCAATGCCGCCATCTCCAGTCTCGCGGTAGGGTCTGTGAAAGTCACCTTCTTCGTCTTCCTCATCCTCTTCTCCATAATGCTCGTCGCCGAGGGCTCCATAATGTGGAATGCTCTGAAGAAAGGCCCGGACACCAAAGAAGAGCATAAGTAACGCATAGATTGATATAAGCTATATGGAAACATACGCATTCTTACAGCACTACTGGTGGTTCATCATCTCCCTCCTCGGCGGACTTTTGGTCTTCCTCCTTTTCGTTCAAGGCGGTCAGAGCTTTATCTTCTCCGCGGGCAAGACACCGCTTCACCGCGGCATCATCGTCAACTCGGCGGGGCGCAAGTGGGAGTTCACCTTCACAACGCTCGTGACCTTCGGCGGGGCGTTCTTTGCCTCCTTTCCGCTCTTTTACTCCACCTCTTTCGGGGGTGCTTACTGGGTCTGGATGCTGATTTTGCTCGTCTTCGTACTCCAGGCTTTTTCCTACGAGTATCAGCATAAGAAAGGCAACGTCCTCGGCTCGAAGACGTATCAGACGTTCCTGTTCCTCAATGGCGTCCTCGCTCCGATCCTCCTCGGGACTGCGGTAGCGACGTTCTTCACGGGTGCCAATTTCACCGTAGACCGTGACGCCGTCACCGCTCTCGGGGGTACGACCACCGTCTCCGTCTGGCAGCCCTATAACGGTGTGCAGCTCCACGGACTCGAAGCGGTCTTGAACCTCTGGAACGTCCTCTTCGGCATCTGCGTCCTTTTCCTTGCGCGTACCACTGCCCTCCTCTACTTCATCAATAACGTGACGGAGCCCGAGCTGAACGGCGTGTTCCGCAAAAGGCTTCTTGCAAACGCCGCCATCTTCGTCGTCACGTTCCTTGCCTTCGTGGGCTATGTCCTCGTCAAGGACGGTTTTGCGGTAGACCCCGAGACGGGCGAAGTCTTTATGGAACCCTACAAGTATCTCCATAACCTCCTTGCGATGCCGTACCTCCTCGCCGGCATCCTCGTCGGCGTCGTGCTGGTACTCTTCGGGGTGATTAAGACGCTCCTGAAAAAAGACTGGACGAAAGGCATCTGGTACCACGGCGTGGGTGTCGTCCTCACCGTGACCTGCATCTTCTTGATGCTCGGTTGGGGCCACACTTCCTACTATCCCTCGGTGGCAGACCTGCAGAGCTCACTGACGATCCAAAACAGTTCTTCGTCCCTTTTCACGCTCCGCACGATGGCTTATGTCTCCATACTTGTGCCGTTTGTCCTCGCCTATATCTTCTATGCTTGGCGCAAGATCGACTTCCACAAGTTTGACAAAGACGAGCTTACCCGCGGTAACGCTTACTAAAGCCGAGAGTCTGGGCGTCGAATCACTTCAGACACCACCACGACCGGCTCACGGTTATTAAAGTCAACGCAAAAGAGGTACAGACCGAGGACATTTTTTCGGTCTGTACCTTTTCTTTCTCCCGGTCTGTACCATTTGCCGGGCTCGGTCTGTACTAAACCGGTGCGTCTGCTTTTTATGTATATTTGCACGGAGATATAGGGCGGGAACACTGAGAAAAGACAAGGAGAAAAATTTTTGATGGGCCGAATCTTTGAGACGATTGGCGACTATGTGATCCTGATGTGGCAGACGTTTCGCCTGCCGCGCCGCTGGCGTATCTTCTGGCGAGACCTGAGCCGGGAGGTGTATGCCCAAGGGGTAGGATCGATGTGGATCGTGATGCTGGTCTCATTTTTCATCGGCGCCGTCATCACCATCCAGCTCGGCATCAACGCGTCGAGTCCGCTTGTCCCGAAGTTCATCCTCGGATATTCCGCAAGGGAGATCATCCTGCTGGAGTTTTCGAGCACGATTATGTGTATGATTCTTGCGGGGAAGTGCGGCAGCTCCATCGCGTCCGAGATCGGGACGATGCGGGTCACCGAGCAGATCGACGCCCTCGAGATAATGGGGGTGAATAGCGCCAATTACATCATTTTGCCGAAAGTGGCAGGCATGATGCTCTTTTTGCCCGTACTGGAAGTCTTCAGTATGTTTATCGGCATAATGGGTGGATATCTGGCTGCCGTCTTCACACCGGCAGTACCGCTGAAGGAGTTTGTGACGGGGGTACAGTTTCTCTTCGACGAGTCCCGCATCCTCTACTCGATGATCAAAGGCGAAGTCTATGTCTTTATCATCGCGAGCGTGAGTGCCTACTGCGGATACACGGTGCATGGTGGTGCACTCGAAGTCGGCAGAGCCTCCACAAACGGCGTGGTGTACAGCACGGTGGGAATCCTTGTCAGTGACCTCGTCCTGACGCAAATGCTCTTGGTATGATCGAGGTCAAAGCACTACGGAAATCTTTTGAAGACAAGGAGGTCCTCAAGGGGATCGATGCCGTCTTTAACCCCGGAGAGTGCTCGCTCATCATCGGCAAGAGCGGGGCCGGGAAGACCGTCCTGATGAAATGCCTCGTCGGTCTTGAGACCCCCGACAGCGGCGAGGTGCTGTATTCCGGACGAAATCTCGTGGAGATGGGGCAGAAAAACGTCACGAGACTGAGAGTGGAGATGGGTATGCTTTTCCAAAACTCTGCCCTCTTCGACAATATGACGCTCTTCGAGAACGTGATGTTTCCGCTGGATATGTTCAGCGCGCTCAAAAAGAGAGACCGCAATCAGCGCGTCAAAGAGTGTCTCTCCAAGGTGCAGCTCTGGGATGCCCGCTACAAGTACCCCAACGAGATCAGCGGCGGGATGAAGAAGCGCGGCGCCATCGCACGATCTATCGCACTGGGGCCGAAGTACCTCTTTTGTGACGAACCCACGAGTGGTCTCGACCCCGAGACAAGCAAAGTGATCGACATCCTACTGCTCGAAATCACCCGCGAAAACGGCATCGTCACCATCGTCAATACGCACGATATGAACTCCGTCAACAATATCGGAGACAAAGTTATCTTTATCCACAACGGAGAGAAGAACTGGGAAGGGAAAGGAAAAGAAATCGAAAACACGGACAACGAGCTGCTCAAGAATTTCGTCTTCATCAGCAGACTCTAACAAAGGATACCGCCCCATGAGCGAAACAAACGAAATACAGGCTAATGCCACACCCGAGAAGTCACTGAACTTTATCGAACAGATCGTGGAGGAAGACCTCCGTAACGGTCTTAACGACGGCCGCATACAGACGCGCTTTCCACCCGAACCCAACGGCTACCTCCACATCGGTCACGCCAAAGCCATCTGCTTGGACTTCGGCATCGCTCAAAAGTACGGAGGCATCTGTAACCTCCGCCTCGACGACACCAATCCCGTCAAAGAAGACGTCGAGTACACCGACGCCATCATGAGCGACATCAAGTGGCTGGGATTCGAGTGGGCGAACGTCTTCCACGCTTCGGACTATTTCCAAGACCTCTACGACTTCGCCGTCCGTCTCATCAAAGAGGGGAAAGCATACGTCGACGAGCAGACGAGCGAACAAATCGCTGCCCAAAAAGGTACCCTCACCTCTCCCGGTACCGAGAGTCCCTACCGCAACCGCCCCACCGAGGAGAGTCTCGATCTCTTCCGCCGCATGAACGAAGGCGAGTTCCCCGAAGGCGCGATGACCCTAAGGGCGAAGATCGATATGTCTCACCCCAATATGCATTTCCGTGATCCGATCATTTACCGTATCATCCACCACCCGCATCACCGGACCGGTACGAAGTGGCACGTTTACCCGATGTACGACTTCGCCCACGGACAGTCAGATTACTTTGAAGGGGTGACCCATTCGCTCTGCACACTCGAGTTCGTCGTGCACCGGCCTCTGTACGATTACTTTGTCGAGCTGCTAAAGGACGGAGCGTATCGCCCGCACCAATACGAGTTCAACCGTCTGAACCTCACCTACACTATGATGAGCAAGCGCAAACTGCTCGAACTGGTTCAGCGCGATCTCGTGCACGGATGGGACGACCCGCGTATGCCTACCCTCGTCGGTCTCCGCAGACGGGGCTACACTCCGGAGAGCATCAAGAATTTTATCGACGACATAGGGTACACGAAGTACGACGGCACCGTAGATATGTCGCTCCTCGAGCACAGCGTACGCGAGGACCTCAATAAGAAGGCGACACGCGTCTCTGTCGTACTGAACCCCGTCAAGCTCATCATAAACAACTACCCCGAGGGACAGACCGAAAAGATGTCTATGGTCAATAACCCCGAGGATCCCGAGAGCGCTTCTCACGAGATCACCTTCTCGAAGGAGCTTTGGATCGAGCGCGAAGACTTTATGGAAGACGCTCCGAAGAAGTTTTTCCGTCTCACTCCGGGTGGCGAAGTGCGCCTGAAGAGTGCCTACATCATCACCTGCACAGGCTGCGAAAAAGACGCCTCAGGCAATGTCACCACCGTCTACGCCGACTACCAGCCCGACACGCTCTCGGGTATGCCCGGAGCCTCCAAGAAGGTCAAAGGTACCATTCATTGGGTGAGCGCCGAGACTGCGGTTCCGGTGGAAGTGCGTCTGTATGACCGTCTTTTCACGTCCGAGAACCCTGCGGAAGAGAAGTACGACGACCTCTCGGAGCTTCTCAACCCCGAGAGCGAAATCATCCTCCCCTCTGCGTACGCCGAGGAGTTCATCTCCGAAGCCCGTCCCGGTGACCGGTATCAGTTCGTCCGCAACGGCTATTTCGTCGCCGACAAGGACAGCACCAAGGAAATGCTCGTCTTTAACCGCACCGTCTCCCTCAAGGACAGTTGGAAGAAAGAGCAAAAGAAAGCCTGACCCTTTACCCCCGGAAGATATGAAAAAAACGATATGCTCAGCCGCTGCGCTGCTCCTTTTACTCCTCGGCAGCACCGGCGCTTTTGCCCAAAAGAAAGAGACTGCTCCCATTCCCTCCAAACCCGTAAGCAAGGCCAACGTCATCGACGAAGTGGCTTGGATCGTAGGCGACGAACCCATCCTCCGCTCCGACATCGAGCGCCAGAGGCTGTACTACGAGAGTATGGGACAGAAGTTCCAAGGCGACGCACGCTGTATGATCCCCGAGCAGATGGCGGTGCAGAAGCTCTTCCTCAATCAGGCTGCCATCGACTCCGTAGTTCCGGAGGAGCGCCTCATCAGCCAGGAAGTCAACCGCTGGCTTCAGCAGGTCACCAACGAGCTCGGAGGTCGTGAAAAAGTGGAGGAATACCTCGGTCAGCCCTACGCCAAAATCAGGGAAGAGCGCCGCAAGATCGTAGCCGAAGAGATTACGGTGATGCAGATGCAGCAGAAGCTCGTCGGGGAAGTGAATGTCGCCCCGAGCGAAGTGACCCGTTTCTACGACGAAGTCAATAAAGACTCCCTGCCTTTTATGCCCGAAACCGTAGAAGTGCAGCTCATCACCGTGAAGCCCAAAGTCTCCGTCTCGGAGATAGACAAAGTAAAGGCACGCCTCATCGACTTCACCAAGCAGATCAATAGCGGTCAGTACGACTTTGCCACCCTCGCGCGCCTTTACTCCCAAGATAACGAGACGGCGGTCAAGGGCGGTGAGCTGGGATTCCTCGGTCGCGCCGAGCTCGAGCCCGAGTTCGCGAACGTCGCTTTTTCCCTACGCGACCCTTCGAAGGTATCGCGCATCGTCCAGACCAAGAAGGGCTACCACATCATCCAGCTCATCGCTAAGAGAGGCGACCTCATCAATGTCCGCCACATCATGCTCCGTCCCGAGATCGAGACCTCCGAAATCGACAAAGCCACTGCGCGCTTGGACTCCATCGCCCGTGTGATCACCAAGGACAGCCTCACCTTTGGAGAGGCAGCGATGTACTACTCCTTCGACGAAGACACCCGCCTCTCCAACGGTCAGATGGTGAACGGCAACCAGCAGTCCCAAAACTACGGGACCGCACGCTTCGAGCTCTCCGACCTCCCGCAGGAAGTCTCCGCCATGGTCTCCGGTCTCGAAGTGGGTGCGATGACGAAGCCTTTCCGGATGTACGACAAAAACAACAACCAAGTCGTCGCCATCGCCCGTCTCCAAGCCCGCCATCCCGGTCACCGCGCCAACGTCATCGAAGACTACCAAGTGATCAAAGGACTTGTGGAAAATAAGAAACGGGGCGATATGATCGAGGAGTGGATCAAAGAGAAGCAAAAGACCACATTCGTCAACATCAGCCCCGGGTATCGCGACTGCGCGTTCCGCTACCCCGGCTGGGTAGAACGCAAGTGATTTTTTTGCACGTACCTAAAATATCTTTTTGCCCCGTACCTCGCCACCTCGAGATACGGGGCAAAAATTTTGTCCCGGTCTGTACCAAATTTAGTCAGCAGTTAGTAGTTAGCAGAGAGAGGTGTTAGCAGTGTACATCTCATTCCCCACTGAATATCCAAAATTAATGCTACGTTTGCAGAACAAAAACGACACCTCTTACGGTTTGCGTGTGTCTGAATCTCCGGTCGTCGCTACGCGCCTATTTCCCGTACCGACCTCACCTGATCTCCGAATTACTAACACTCCAAGCTCTTATGCGCCAACGCATTCTTGCCTCGCTTGCCCGTCCTAAGACACTCTTTTGGGTCGGATTCATTGCGACACTAATCTTTGTCTCTGCAGTCATCATCTCACGGCGAACATTCAATTTCGAGATATTCCGCTACGGGGTCTTGGACTCTTGGAGCGGTCAGAACCCCTACATCTCCTGGAACCATATCTCGGAGAGTGGGCGAGAATTGGATCGATATCAGTATCCGCCACTCTTCAGTCTCCTCTTTCTCCCCTTTGCCATCCTGCCCGTTTGGCTCGGAGCGATAATCTGGACACTCTTGAGTTTCTGCGTACTCTTTTATGCGATGGCGAGGACAAAAGTATTCCGACATCCCTCCCCGGAAGGGGGAGACAAGAGGTTTGCCTTTGTCTTCTTCTACACCATCGTCGTCCTCATCAGCTCGCTGCAGGCGATGCAATACAACCCTCTCAATGCGGCCTTCTGCTTACTTATACTGCTACTCTTAGAGGAGAAACGGTATATCTGGGCGATGCTGATCGTCGTGGTCGGTGGTCTGACGAAAGTCTACCCGGGGATGGTCGCCTTGCTCTTCCTTTTCTACCCCGACTTTTGGAAAAAGCCGTGGAGAATCTTCGCCGGCATTGTTATGGTTTTGGCGGGACTGCTCCTACCGGCTCTTTTCACCGGACTCGAAGGATTGACCGACTTCACCTTGGACTGGGTCAGATGGTTGGACGGCAAAGAGCCCTCAAGGTACCACGGCATCACCTCACACCTCTACCGTCTCGGCTTCCACGGCTTTCTACCCTACACCATCCCCATATTGCTTGGCGGCATCCTCTTTCCCGTACTCAAAGACGGGGCTCTCCTCCTCTCGGGACGTCTCCGCAACGACTACCAATTCCGTGCCGGGCTATTAGGCACACTGATGGTGGGAATGCTCGTCTGGGGCAACGCCACCGAGGCCAACACCTACATCATCGGTATGCTCGGCTGGCTCCTCTTCTACTTCACGAAGAGCGAACGCACCCGGTTCGACCATCTTTGCACGGCTCTCCTCTTCGTCGTCTTCGGCATCCTTCCCATGGACTTTCTCTGTCCCCCTTCTATCTCAAAAGTACTCCTCTTCGACATAGGACTCGGTGCCTACACCGGGCTACTCCTCTGGTTGCGAATGTTTCTCTATACGCCCAAACCCGCCTCGAACGGTTAGACTACACCATAAACGTTTCTAATACCTGTAACCGGAGATGCGACGGACAGTCCGTCGACCTCTCCCCGAACTATTGGTATATTTGCGCGTAGACAGAGAGGCAAACGGCACTGCACTTGTGCCCAGAGAGGCTACAAGCCCCTACCTCCCTTGTCTCCCCACTCCGAACTCCTCTCCCTCAAAACTGAATGCGCAAACACGCCATAAGTCCCATAGCCGCCTTGGTCTCTTTGATGCTCTTTGCCCTCATAGGCACGAGAGCAGGCGGCAGCGTCTCCCTCACTCTCGACTTCCTGACCACGGGACGCTCCGCAAACGACACCTTGGCACCGCCCGCCACCCGGACGAAAGGAACCCCTCCGCCCTCTTCTTCGTCTGCGCCGGAGCCGGGTAAGGAGCTGATTTTCATCGAACACGTCGACCTCTGGAGCTACGACAAAGTGGCGAATCCGGACGCACAGGTTCTGAAAGGCAACGTTGTTTTCCGGCACAAAAATGCCTATATGTACTGCGACTCGGCGCTCCTCTATGAAGCACAGAACCGCTTTGAGGCCTACGGGCAGGTGCGCATCGACCAAGGTGACTCGCTCCACATCTACTGCAATTACCTCGATTACGACGGGAACCTAATGCTTGCCCGTCTGAGATATCTCGTCCGTATGGAGCAGGGGCAGACCACCCTCTATACCGACTCCCTCGACTACGACCGATCCGTGGGCGTCGGCTACTACTTTGACCACGGCACCATCACCGACAGCCTCAACATCCTCAATAGCATCTACGGGGAGTACGACACGAATACCCGGACCGCCACTTTCAATGACGAAGTGGTGCTCGAAAACGACAACTTCACCCTCTACTCGGACACGCTCTTTTACGACACCAACACCCACATAGCCACCATTATGGGTCCTACGGAGATCGTCAGCGACAGCGGGGTGATTCACGCCAAACGGGGCACCTACGACACGGAGCACGAGGTGGCCAACCTCCTCGACCGTGCCGAGATTACGTCTAACTCCCAGTGGATGACGGGCGACTCCCTTTTCTACAACCGCAAGGACTCTCTGGCACTCCTTTTTGGCAACGTCATCCTCAGAGACACGGCCCAAAAGGTCGAACTAAGGGGCAATTATATCGAGTACCACGAGGATACGGAGCACGGCATCGCCCGCGACAGCGCATACCTCGTCGAGTACTCCTCCAAGGACACCCTTTGGGCGGCATCCGAAGAGATGGAGATGCTCAAAACCGACTCACTGAACCACCTCTTCAAGGGACGCGGCAATGCCCGTCTCTACCGCTCGAACGTCCAGGCTGTGGCCGACAGCTTGGAGTATCTGACGAAAGACTCGCTTTTGAACTTCAAGGGACGACCGTTCATCTGGAGCGGAGCGTCCCAAGTCACGGGCGATACCGTCACCCTTTTTATGAAGGACTCGGCTCTCGACCACGCTTTCATCCGCCAAAACGCCTACCTCTCTTCCGCCGTCAGCGAAGGACCGCTGCACGAGAAGAAGGAGAACCTCTTCAACCAACTCCGGGGACGCGAAGTGACGGCGTACTTCTCGGGACAGGCACTCGACTCCGTCCGCACCACCGGTAACGCCGAAGTCGTCTACTACAACCAAGCCGAAGACAGCCTCGCCACGGAGCAGGTTCGGAGCCAAAGCAGCGCCATCTTGATGCAGTTCGAAGACGAGGAAATAAGCCGCATCGTGATGGAGGACAAGACCACGGGAGAGATTACGCCCGTGCCGCTTCTCTCGAGCGACAAGTACGTCTACCCCGGCTTCGTGTGGTTCCCCGAAGGACGGCCGAAGAGCAAAAACGACCTTTTCCGCAAGACACCGACACCCGGATCGGGTATGAGTGCCGAGCTCCAAGAGGCAGCCAAGCCCTCCGGCTCACTCTTCTCCGACCCGCCTCCCGAAGCGGAAGAGAAGAAAGAAGTCCCCGAAGCAGACAAAGCTTCCAACCCCCAAACATCCAACTCCGAATCCTCAAAATCGAACTGACACTATGGGCATAATGAACTTTTACAAGTCGCCGAAGCCGAAGAAATTTCGGTACACGCCCCGTTTCTACGACCCCAAGAAGGAGGAACTGCAGAAGAAGATAGACCGGGCGAGGCGCAAGTACTACCCCGAGGAGTTTGACGACGAAGACGGAGAGGTTCAGAAGGAGCGTCTCAGAGGTATTTTCCGTAAGGAATCCGACCGCATCAATTCGTATGGGAATAGGGAACAATTCCGCAGCTCTATGCAGCAAAAGAACTGGATCCTCTTCCTCGTCTTGGCGCTTCTCTTGGTCTTTTTCTTCTGGCTCTACGACAATATCGGCATCAAGTTTTTCAGCTACTTCGGGCTCAATTTCTAAGCGTCTCCGCTCCCGGTTCCGACTTCCGTGGACATCGCCAACCGCAAGCATTGAGGTCTATTATGCGCCGGAAAGAGGTACAGTCCGAGAAAAGTTCGAGACACGGACCGGCAAAGACACGACCTACAGACCGAGGAAAGCACGAGATACGGGTCAAAAATAAACGGCTTATCGCAAGCGGACTTCCATTGAGAGCCGACTACGAGCGCCACAACACCGAAAGAAAGGGATTTGCACGGTGGTCTCGCTTTCCCCTCCCCGTACCCCGAGAAATAGGAGCATCCGTTAACTTTTTAGGAGGGAAACTCTGCCAACATTTTAGTATCTTTGAAGGGATAACATCACTACCCGGTACTACCGAAGCTTTTACAGACACATCAATAAGCAATGGAGGAAGCAGGAACATATTCTGTCGCGGTCATCGACTTCGGGACAGAGAAGATCAAAGGTGCCGTCGCCGATAAAAAGGCAGACGGTTCTTTTAAGATAGTGGCGCGCGAAGAGGTCAAGAGCGACGGCTGCATCGTGCGCGGCGTAGTCTACAACCTCGAAGAGACCGCGAAAAAACTCTATAATCTCTTAGACCTCCTCGAGAGACAGGTCGACCGCTCCATCATCAAAGTCTACACCAACATAGGCGGTCAGAGCCTCCACAGCCGCGAACACGAGCTGGAAGAGACTTACGCCGAAGAGCACGAGCTTACGCACGAGGACATTGACGCACTCGTCGCCCGACTCAATACCTACACCGACGACCGATACGTGTCTCTCGGTGAGATCGACCAGGTCTACTACGCCAATAACGTCTTCACCGACAATCCAGTCGGCGTAAAAGCCCGCACCCTCAAGGTCAAGAGCCAGATGATACTCGCCCGCAGATCCCTCCGCGAAGGGATCTACACCGTCCTCGAAGACAAACTCGAAACGGAAGTGGCAGGCACCCTCCCCTCTCCCATCATCTTGGGCGAGAGGTTTCTCACCAAAGAACAAAAAAGACTCGGCTGTGCCATCATAGACTTCGGCAGCGGCTGCACCTCCGTGGCGGTCTACGATAGAGGCGTCCTTATCGGTCTCTTTACCCTGCCGCTCGGCTCACGCAACATCACCTACGACCTCACCGCCCTGCACATCTCTTCCTCCGAGGCTGAGCGCGTCAAGAAGGAAAAAGGCAGTGCCAACGCGTCCAAGTCCCAGAGCGAAACCGTCGTCGTACAGACCGCAGACGAGAGATCGAGCAAAGAGCTGCCCCTTTTTGAAGTCAACCAGTACGTCGAAGCGCGTGCCCAGGAAATCGTCGACAACATCCTCAGCTACGTGAATTCCGTACTCGGACACACGAACCTGCCCGGAGGCATCGTCATCACCGGCGGAGGCTCGAAGCTCAAAGAGCTGCCTCACATGGTGGCAGACTCGCTCCACGCGAAAGTAGAGATGGCGTCTTCTCAGAAAGACCCCGACAACGGGTACTTTGTCTCAAACCCCGAGTGGAACGTCATCTACAGCATGTGTACCGTAGCCTCCCAAGAGTGTACGGCGATCATAGAGGAAGAGGAAGAACCGGACCAAGCCGAGCCCATACAGCCTAAGGCACTGAACATCGAGACGGCACACACCATCTCCGGAACCGGCGCGGGAGACGGACAAGACCAAGACAGAGAATCGTCGCGCCCCAGGCTCCTTTCGGACGAAGATTGGGACGAGATCACAAGTCAGACCGAAATCGAGGAAGAAGAGACAGACGAAGAAGCCCGCTCCGCCGCATCAAGAGCCGTCCGCGCCGAGAAAGATAATCGGGCGCGCAAACAGGCAATGAAAGGAGAGCGAAAAGGGCTATTTAACCAAGTGATGGGCTTATTCGAAAAAATACTCCCCTCCGAGGTTGACGAAGCCGACTAACACTTTACTGAGCATCCACTATGAGCGTACTAAATAGCGACGAACTCCTAAGGATAGACAACCAAACCGCTGCGGATCCGACCATCATCAAGGTCATCGGCGTGGGCGGCGGGGGTGGTAACGCGGTGAACTATATGTACTCGCAGAACGTCAAAAACGTCTCCTACCTCCTCTGCAACACCGACCGTCAGCACCTCCTCAAAAGCACCATACCCGACACCATCGTCCTCGGAGAGCACACCACAGGCGGACTCGGTGCCGGCAATAACCCCGAGCTCGCCAAAAAAGCAGCCGAAGAGAGCCGTGACGAGATCGAAGAAGCACTTAACGACGGTACCCGGATGGTCTTCATCACCGCGGGGATGGGCGGCGGCACCGGGACCGGTGCAGCTCCCGTCATCGCCCGCATAGCTAAGGACAAAGGAATCCTCACCGTAGGCATCGTCACGATCCCCTTCGTCTTCGAGGGCAAAAAGAAGATCCTCCAAGCCATCCGCGGCGTGGAAGAGCTCCAAAAGAACGTCGATGCCATCCTCGTCGTCCAAAACGAACTCCTCTACAAAGTCTACCCGGATCTCACCATCTCCGAGGCCTTCAAACGCGCCGACGAGACCCTGACCACGAGCGCCCGCTCCATCTCGGAGCTGATTACGCTCCCTGCGGTCGTCAACGTCGACTTCGCCGACGTCCGCACCACACTCTTGGACGGCGGAGTAAGCATCATCACACGAGGCTTCGCAAGCAAAGCAGAGGGCATCAAAGTGGCCATCGACCGCGCCCTGCAGTCGCCCCTTGTCAATACCACCAATTTCGACAAAGCGACCCGCGTCCTCTTCCTCATCACCTACAAGGAAGGCTCCGAGCCCAAGGCCGAAGTCGTCAAAGACCTCGAGAGAGCAACGAGCCGGATTAAGAAAGAATTCAACTTCATCTGGGGCTACTCTCAGCGCGACGAAGAGTATATGGAGGACGAGTTGGGCATTACCATCCTCGCTTCCGGCTTTGACAAAGAAGACCTCCACCTCGACACCTACACTCAGGAGCAGGAGAAACTGATCATCGAGACTTGGTACCCCGCCGCCACTTCGGGGAGCCGGAACTTCACGAGCTACCGGTCTGTGATCTTCACCCCCGACGAACTCGACGACGACTCCTTCATCGCCTACATCGCCGACACCCCCACCCTCACCAGGAGCGACGAAGAGCTGGCTCGCTACCGTAAGCCCGCCCAAGCCGCCGCCCCCGAAAAGGTTCTGCCCTCCACCCCTCCCACCCTGTCCGACGTGCCGCGTACCGCCGACCCGCACAAGCCTCAGATCGATACCGACGAGGATGCCGTGATCCGTTTCGGCTTCGGATCCGACGAGTGACTTCAGAAATGGGAGATACGGGACTTTTCCGCAGGACCCCTAAACCAAGATTCCAAATTCCGACCAGCTATGTCACTTTTTGATCAAATAAGCGAAGAGATAAAGAAAGCGATGCTCGCCAAAGACCACGCCCGTCTGGAGGCGCTGCGCGGCATCAAGAAAGTGTTCCTTGAAGCCAAGACCGCGCCCGGTCACGACGGCGATCTTTCGGACGACGAAGCACTCAAAATCATCCAAAAACTACTCAAACAGTCCGAGGACTCAGCCAAGATCTACCGAGACAACAACCGTACGGATCTCGCCGAAGAAGACGAGGCACAGGCAGAAGTCTACCGGTCGTTTCTCCCCAAGCCCCTCAGTGAGGAAGAAATAAAGGTCAAAGTGAGCGAAATCATTGCCCGCCTCGGTGTGACCGACATAAAAGGTATGGGGCGCGTGATGGGCGAAGCTCAGAAGGAGCTCGCAGGCCGCGCCGACGGCAAGACGCTTTCCGCCATCGTCAAAAGCCTTCTCGGCTAAGGAATCCCCACTCGAAATTGAAGATAGGAAATCTCGACCTTGGTGAGCATCCCGTCTTGCTCGCCCCCATGGAAGACGTTACGGATGCCTCATTCCGCCTCATCGCGAGGGAGTTTGGGGCATCTCTCGTGTACTCCGAGTTCGTCTCGAGCGACGCCATAATCCGCTCCGTCCGCTCGTCTCTTGCCAAACTGCACATCGACGACCGTGAGCGGCCTGCTGCGGTACAGATCTACGGCAAAGACCCGGTCGTCATGGCGGAAGCCGCGCGCATTGCGGTGGAAGAAGCCCACCCCGACCTCCTCGACATCAACTTCGGCTGCCCCGTCAAGAAAGTGGCGGGCAAAGGTGCAGGTTCGGGACTGCTTCGCGACGTCCCCCGTATGCTTGCCATCACGGAAGCCGTCCGCCGCGCTGTCTCCGTCCCCGTAACAGTGAAGACACGCCTTGGGTGGGACTTGGAGCATATCATCATTGAGGACCTTGCGGAAAAGATCCAAGACGCCGGAGCCATGGCGCTCACCATACACGGACGTACCCGCTCCCAAATGTACACCGGAGAAGCCGATTGGGCGCCCATCTCGCGCGTGAAAGCAAACGCCCGCATCACGATACCCGTCATCGGCAACGGAGACATCACGGACGGCGAGACTGCGCTCCGTAGATTTGAAGAAACTGGAGTGGATTCCATTATGGTGGGACGCGGAGCCATCGGAAGACCCTGGATTTTTGAAGAAATCTCGGAAGTGCTGAAAGGGCACGACAAACCCACTCACGACTTCGAGTGGTACCTCTCCGTACTCAAACGCCAAATCGACGAGAGTATTGCCCACGCGGGAGAGAAAGGGGGTATCCTCCATATTCGTCGTCACCTCGCGGCGACGCCGCTCTTTAAGGGGATCCCGGACTTTCGCCAACAGAAAATCGCCATCCTCAGAGCCGAGACCCGCGCCGAGCTCTTTGCCCTCCTCGACGCCGTACCCCGCCCCTGACAATCGCTTTGACCGGGGAAAAAAGAGGTACGGACATAGCGTACGTCGAGATACAGACCAAACACAGAAAAAGGTACAGACCAAGACAACCACTTTGGTCTGTACCTTTTTTTGACCTATAGGTCACATATTTGGGTTCCTCGGACATTACGGCGACAAGTAGCCGGGTAGGCTTATTGGCACGATATGCACGAAAGCCACGCCACCAAGAACCGAGGCTTTGGGCATAGTCTCGGTTCGGGAGAGGAAAAATAAGGGAGGCGGGTCGGGGAAAGTTCCCGATCCGCCTCTCTTCTCTGTACTTTCCGAGTCTCGGAAGTCAGTGCTCCCGAGTCTCGGAAGCCTCCGGGGGGAAGCCGTTAGTTCTGGCGGGCTGCTTGTGCCTTAGCTTCGCGGATCATCTTGGCATTCGGAAGGATATAGACTTCCACGCGGCGGTTCTTCTGCTGTCCCACTTTCGTGCTATTGTCCGCCACAGGATCGTTTTCGCCTTTACCGATGGCAAGCATACGGCTCGAAGACACAGACTTTCCGCGGAGGAAATTGTAGACGCTTTCGGCACGACGCTCGGAGAGCTTCTGGTTGTACGAATCGGTACCGGTGGAGTCGGTGTAACCGATGATCTGGATGTCGGTGTCGGGATTGGCGTTCATATTTTCGGCAAAGCGTCCGAGAGCCTCCTTGGAGTCGGCCGTAAGGACGGACTGGTCGAAGCCGAAGAGGATTCCGCTGTCGAACGTCACCTTGATGGCTTCGCCGTTATTAACCTTTTCGACCTGAGCGTCGGGGATGGCTGCTTCGAGCTCTTTGGCCTGCTTGTCCATATGGTTCCCGATGAAGCCGCCGGCCACACCGCCCAAGACGGCACCGATGGCTGCACCGATGCCGGCGTTACCTGCCGCATAGCCGATGCCCGCGCCGATAGCGGCGCCTGCACCTGTGCCGATGCCGGCACCTTTGACGGTATTGTTATTGAGGCTCTGGAGAGCGCCGCAACCCGAGAGTATGACTGCGAGCGAAAGGGCAGATGCGCCTGCTACGCTGTAAAACTTCTTCATAAGGGTCTGTTGATTTTTTGATGGGGTAAAAAAATGTATGATACTTGTCTCTTGACTGTCCGAAACAATGATGTCAGTATTCGCGAGGTCCGAAGATGCGGGTGCCGATACGTACGAGGGTGGCGCCGTGCCTGAGTGCGATCTCGTAATCGCCGCTCATCCCCATAGAGAGCTCTTTGAAACGGTCGTCCGCGGGGAAAAAGTCGTTTTTGACGCGGTCGAAAAGCGACTTAAGGTGGGCAAACTGTCCGTCGATGACGGTCTCGTCGTCCGTCATCTCTGCCATACCCATCAGACCGACAATCTCGGTACTCTTCAGCGAAGAGAGATCCAAGGAGCCGAGAAAGGCTGTCAGTTCGTCCTCCGAGAACCCGTGCTTGGTCTCTTCATTTGAGATGTGCACTTGGAGCAAAAGTTTAATCTTACGGTCTCTCCGACCGCCTTTTTTCTCTGCCTGCCTTTCGACCTCGTGCAGGATCTCGGCCCGGTCGATGCTCTGGATGGTGTCGACGTAGGGGACGATGTACTTGACTTTGTTTCTTTGGAGCGTGCCGATAAAGTGCCATTCGATGTCCTTTGGCAAAAGAGGCACCTTTTCGTCCAGCTCCTGTACACGATTCTCCCCGAAAATCCTCTGTCCTGCGTCGTACGCCTCGCGGAGTTTGTCTACGGGGTGAAACTTGGAGACAGCGACGAGACGGACGGAGTCTCCGAGCTCGCCCCACAGTGCTTCAAGTCTTTCTTTTATCGTGTCCATTTACTTTACTTCATAAGGGAAAACGTCCATAATGGGCGTCTCCTGCAACTGTGCGATCTCGTAGTCCGCCAAGGTGTCCTTCATCCCTTTATTGAGGTTGTCGAGGGCTTCGCGGAAATTGTCGGCCTGTACGAGCATCTGCACATACTTCTTCTTTTCGACGCCGGCTTTCTCGTCGAGGGAAATAAAGCCCACTTTCGCCTTATAGAAGCGCTCGGATTTGTCATCGAGGAAAAGCTCGGCGAGGCGGACTTTCTTGACCGTATCCATAGTGAAAGCTCCGCGCGACTCCATCAACTCCGTCATCCGGGCTTCTGCGTCGGTGAAGGTCTCTGCGTCAAGCAGGTAAGATTCACTCACCTTTTTGAGCTTGCCTTCGGCACTGATTTCCTTGTCGTATGTGATTTTGCATTCAAACCAACTCATATTCTGTCTTCGTTTCTTTAAGTAAAACCCCTATCCCCCCTTTCTTGTTTTCAAAAATCGGAAATTCTCAGCCCCAGTTCGCCTGCGGTCTCGGAGAGGAGCTTACCACCGTCGAGGCTTGGGCAATACTTCGGCACCACGGTCAGTTTGTCCGCGAGTCCGTGACGCGCCAGATCCCTGATGCTGGTTTGCACACAGACATCGCCCGCGAGACCCGTGACGAAAATCTCGTCTGCTTCGTCCAAGAGGGACGGATAGGACTCCTCGAATGCGCTGTATGCTTCCTTGTCTCTAAGGGTGCCTTTCTCGATAAAGTGAACCGTCTTGTCCCCGCTCTTCCTAAGGGCTTCCATAAGGACAGGCTCCACAGCCGCCCCTCCGGAGTACTTGACGCAGTGCACCGGCCAGATGCCGCCCTCCTCTTCGAAACTTATGTGCCGGAAAGGATGGCAGTCCATCGTCACAAAGATATGCTGCACCGGAAGGTCCCCGAGGCGGGAGGCGAGGTCACGTATGGCTTTCTCTGCACCCGGGACGGGGAGTGTGCCGGTGATAAAATCGTTTTGGGGGTCGACTATAATAAGCGCTTTCATCGTTTTCGGAAAAAATTGGTGTCTGGAGCGGCCCAAAAATCTTGCACGTACTCCGGCGAATGCGAGACACGTACCGAGAGAAGTACGAGACACAGACCGGGAGAAGTGCGAGATACGGGCCGAAATTTTTATTTGTGCTCGAGGTGATTCTTCAGGGGGTTCGCGTACATCTCCAGGAGCTTCGTGTAGAGGAAATCCCGCTCGCCTTTGGACTCTTTGAATTCGCGGAGCATATCGAGCCGATCTTCCAGATAGAGTTCAAACTTGAGGCGTTCTCTCTTGGAGTAAAGCCCATCCCCCGAGACGCTGCCGTGGAGCAAATCGTAAGCGATGTAATTGCAGGGATAGAAGCGGTAACGGGCGAAGACGGCTTCGTCGATCAGCTCTGCCACGGCTCTGTACTGGTCGTTTTTGGAGAGTGCCGAGAGCTCTGCCTCCTTATCGTCCAAAAGCTTGCAGAGCGGCTCGCCGATGGCCACGTGGATGCGCCCTTTGTAGCCGGTGAGACCGGTCTGCATACTCAGGAGGTCGCTAATTTTTTCCTCCTTCTTGTAGGTGCCTCTTGCTTTCTGCAAGAGTTCGAGCGCCTTGAGGTAATCGCAAGGGTCATACTCGTAGGAAAAGGCGACTGGGACGAGGTTGAGCGCCCTAAGGGCTCCGACCGGTGTCTCGCCCTCCGGAGCAGACATCGCAAGCATCTTGAGGACCGACTGCTGGGTGCGGTCATCCCCGTTTTTGGCTCTACCCTCTCTTTGGGCGATCCACTGGGAAGCCCTGCCTTCGGTGATGTTGCGCCTCATATACAGGCTCAGACGGCGACTCTCCTCTATCATATCCCGCACACTGACGGAGCGTTTGACGATGAAGGCACCGGCGAGACGAACCACGTCACGGATCCAAGGGCGGAGCAAAAGGTTATCGCCGATGGCAATCTCGGGGAGCGGCAAACCCGCCTCCATAAGGACGAGGTTAAGGAGGGCGGAGTCGAGGATGATATCCCGATGGTTGCTGATGAAGGTGTACTTCGTCTTGCCCGTTTGGTCCAGACCGCTCTTCCCGGACGAAGTGTAGGAGAAAGCACTCTTGGAGAGCAGGTCGCGCAAAATCGGCGCCATAGCCAATTTCTTAACGTCCTCTATGGAAGAAATCTTTCCGAGGTCGTCCCCTTCGCCCGTCTTCTTCAGCAGCTGCGAGAGAAGCGCTCCCGCCTCCGGATTGGAGAGCAGCGAGCGGACTGCGCCCGGCACCTCACTGTCCTTGAAGGGCCTTATATCGTCGAAATAACCGTCCTCTGTCTGTATCTGAGACATATCTCTAATGGATGTAGTTGGTGAGTAAAAATGGGAAGAGAGACGGGCGGCAGACTCTTCCGGCACAGCCGGAGACTTCCTGCCGCTCTACCCGGCTCTTTCGGACAAAGATACTCCTAAATCGCTAATAAGAGACTTTTGCCCTGTCCCTCATCCGCCGGGCGCACCCCGCACGGGGGAGCGGATTTGACCAAGTCACCAAAAATGGGTACCTTCGCACTCTGAAAAGTATGTCCTCATTTGATAAGGGAAGAAAGGTGCGCCAAAGCGCTTCTTCGATCTCGGACAAATGGGCAATTTTTAAGTTGTTAGGTGCATAAACAACAGTAGAAAATAAATGGCAACATTAGACAAGATCAGAAGTAAAGCCGGGTGCCTCGTTATCGGGATCGGGCTCGCTATGGCGGCGTTTCTCGCAGGCGACCTCATCAACGGAGGAACCACACTGCTTCGCGCAAAAGGTATGAATGCCTTTTACGTCAACGGCAAAGAGGTAAACATCAATGACTACAATGCCCGCGTCGAACGGGTCGAAGAGCAAGTCCGCGCCCAGGGTCAGAATCTGGACGAAGCGCAGACCGTCCAGCTCCGCAACCAGGTGTATAACGCGATTGTGGCCGAGAAGCTCCTGCAGGGAGAAGCGGATAAGCTCGGGCTTACCGTCACACCCGCAGAAACCTATCAGCTCGTACAGGGCGACAATATCTCTCCGGTGATCCTCCAGAATCCGATGTTTGCCAATCCCGAGACCGGGGCGTTCGATAAGGCAGGGCTGCTCAACTTCCTTAAGCAGATCAATGCCAAGGACGCAGGCACCACGCCCGAAGAGAAAGCCCAGTACGACAAGCTCCGTACTATGTGGTCCGACACCGAGAAGCAGGTGCGCAACTACGCCCTCTCCGAGAAGTACAATAACCTCATCGCCAAAGCTATCGTAGCCAATAAGCTCGAAGTCGAAGAAGCCGTCAAAGCCGACGCGACCATCGCAGACATCGCCTACGTAGAGCAGAAGATCACTGCCGTCAGCGACTCGCTCGTCACGGTCACCGACGACGACATCAAGAAGTACTACGACGAGAACCTCGACCTTATGAAGACCGAGGCAGGCGCCGTGGCAGACCTTGTGTACGCCAATATCTTCCCCAATGACGCAGACTTCGCTGCCGCCAAAGCGGACGTCGAAGCCGCACGCACCGAACTCCTCAAAGGAGACGCTCCCGCCCTCGTCCTCCAAGAGTACTCCGACGTCCCCTACAACGACGTCTACCTCACCCTCGCCGACTTGCAGGGTGCCGGCATCTCCCAAGCTGCGCTCGAATTCGTCACCACCGCAGCTCCCGGAGCAGTCTCTGAGATTATGACGGAAGGTGCGACCTACTCCGTCATCAAACTCGTCGGCAAAAAGAACGCCCCCGAGAGTCTCCTCGTCCGCCACATCGTACTGGCGCCGAAAGGCTCGTTTGAGGGACAAGTGAACGCCGACTCCCTCTTCACGGCGATTCAGGCCAACCCCTCAGTCGACAACTTCTCCGTACAAGCCGCCGCACACTCTCTGGACCGCAACTCCAGTGCCAACGGAGGCGAAATCGGCTGGCTCTCCGAAGCCATGGCGACGCAGTACGTGGGCGAAGACTTTGCCAAAGCCATCTATGGCGCCCAGGTGGGTGTACCCTTCCGCTTCACCTCCAAGTACGGCGAGCACATCGTCCTCGTGAGCGAAGCCAAGCCAAGTGTGGATAAGTACAACATCGCTTTTATGGTCAAGACCGTGGAAGCAAGCCCCGAGACACAGGGTGCGCTCTACAATGAGCTCTCTTCCTTCCTCGCCAATAATAAAGAGGTCGCAGACCTGGATACCGCCGCACTTAATGCCGGCTACCAGGTTCTCAAAGACCAACGCATCTCCGCCTCTCAGCCGATGCTCGGCTACGGTATGCCCGGTAGCCGCGAAGTCGTCCGCTGGATCATGCAGAATAAAGAAGGTGCCGTTTCTCCCATTATGGAGACCCAAGGTCAGTACATTATTGCCAAAGTCAAGGGGAAATACGAAGCCGGTGTGATGCCGCTCGAAAGCATCAAGAACGAGGTCAAGAATGTGGTTATGGCCGAGAAAAAGACCGACTACCTCTTCGATCAATTGAAGAAAGCGGGCTACACGTCCCTCAGCGACTTCGCGAGCAAGACCGGCGGTGTCGTCGACACCCTCAACTTTGTCAAGTTCTCCACCCGTAGACTGGAAGCCGTAGGCTATCAGCCGGGGATTAACGCCGCCGCGGTCTATGCACAACCCGGCAAGTTCACCCCCGTGAAAGGCAACGGCAGCGTCTACCTCCTCAATGTCCTCTCCCGCACCCAAGACCCGAATGCGGCTACCCCCGAAGCCAAAGAAGCAGAGCTCTCGAGCGGCTACGCGGGTATGGTACGCGCCACGGCTCTTCAGGAGATCATGAAGAAAGCGAAGATCGAAGACCTCCGCTACAAGTTCTTCTGACAAACCATCTCACACCTTGCCTGACGCGCTTACGGGGCTAAGCTCCGCACCGCCACAGGGCAAACAACCGAACCATTTTTGGTCCGTATCTCGTTTCCTCGAGACACGGACCAAAAATTTATCCCGTCACGGACCAAGACAAACGCCCCGGCTCATACGTCTCCAGCGCGCAGGTCGGACGCATTAGAAACATTTCGAGATTATTGTTTGTATGTAAAGCCCCGTAGGGGCGGGGTGGGTGTGTCAAAAGTGTTTTGCTCCACAAAACACTGGACACAGCCACAGAAATCAAGAAAAAACGTCCCGTCCCCGGCACATCGACCGCTAACGCGGTCTTCGTGCCGGTCTACCAAGATTCGGCTCCGTTGGAGCCGCCCCCCCCCCCCGGGGGGGGCGGGTCACCAATGTTGCGGCCCGTTGGGCGCCGCCCGCCCCTCCGGGGCTTTATTCCGTGATTCTTTGTCCACAAAGTTTCTAATGCGTATACCATCCTTTGAGGTGCGTCCGAGCCCCCGGAGGTGTCCATTTTTGGGTACCTTTAGGCTCAACAATCGCACCAAGCACCTATGGCACGTTTTTACGGCAGAATCGCCCTTCTCGTACTCCTCATACTCTTCTCATCACTCCCCACAGAGTCCGCCGCGCAGGTCGCCGATTTGCCCGTCATCCCGCGCCCCAAGCACGTAGTCCCCGGGAGCGGGGTATTTCGGCTTCGGGCAAGCGACAAACCGGTCATCGACGCGCCTGCCGAGATACGGGTGCGTCTGAGTGACTATCTGAAGACGTGCGGATCGGTTCCGGCAGCAAGCGACAAAGAGAAGTCGCTTAGTCGACTAAACATCAGACTCAAAGACACACTTCCCGGAGTGTCGTCCCCGGAAGGGTACGTGCTACGCGTCTCGGGGAAAGGGATAACTATCGAAGCGACCGGAGAAGCGGGACTTTTTTACGGGCTGCAGACGCTTCTTTCGCTAAAAGAGGCCGGTACTGAGATTCCATTTGTAGAAATCACGGACGAGCCGAGGTTCGGTTATCGGGGCTTGATGCTCGACGTCTCCCGCCATTTCTTTGGCAAAGAGGTCATAAAGAAAGAAATCGACGCTATGGCACGTCTCAAGCTCAACCGCCTCCACCTCCATCTCACGGACGCCGCGGGCTGGCGGATAGAGATCGAGAAGTACCCGCTACTGACCGACTTCGCGGCGTGGAGGGACGAAGCCCTGTGGAAAAAGTGGTGGGCGGGAAGCCGTAAGTACCTTCCCAAAGGCACTCCCGGAGCCTACGGCGGATACTTCTCGAAGGAGGATATTCGGGAACTGGTACGGTACGCCCGCACCAGGCAGATTACGATCGTGCCGGAGATAGAGCTGCCCGGGCACAGCGAAGAAGTACTGACGGCCTACCCCTGGCTCTCCTGTACGCACGAGCCGTACAAAGAGGCAGATTTCTGCGCGGGCAACGAGGAGACGTTTCACTTCTTGGAAGACGTACTTACGGAAGTGATGGAACTATTTCCCTCCGAGTACCTACACATCGGAGGCGATGAGGCCGGCAAAGCGTCTTGGAAGGACTGTCCCCTCTGCCGTAGGAGGATGGAAGAGGAACACCTCCGGGACACCGACGAGCTTCAGAGTTACTTCATCCGCAGAGTGCAGGAATTTGTGGAGAAAAAAGGCAGAAAGATCATCGGCTGGGACGAAATCACGGAGGGCGGACTTAGTCACGGCGCCACGGTGATGACTTGGAGAGGGACGGAAGGAGCCTTGACGGCAGTAAAGCAGGGCAATAACGCCATTATGACACCCGGAGCTTTCTGCTACTTCGATCAGTACCAAGACGACCCGACCCGTGAGCCGGAAGCCATAGGCGGCTACCTCCCGCTGGAGAAGGTCTACGCTTACGACCCCGTACCCTCCGGACTGACACCAGAGGAGGCAGAGCGCATCAAAGGCGTACAGGCCAACCTTTGGACCGAATACGTCCCGACAGCTGCGCATCTCGAATATATGCTCTACCCCCGCCTTCTGGCTCTGTCCGAAATTGCTTGGAGCCCGACGGAGGGGAAAGACTACCCGAGCTTCAGAAGCAAGGCGCTCAAGGCTTTGACCCGACTGAGGGCAGCTGGATACCGTACTTTTGATCTCGCAAAGGAGGTTGGCAATCGGACGAAAGCCGTCTCCTCGGAGCCCCATTTGGCGATTGGCAAAAGGGTCACTTATGCGAAGCCCTATGCGCCACAGTACGAAGCGGGCGGGGGGGCAGCCCTCACCGACGGCAAACGGGGCGGATGGAGCTATAGCGACGGCTTGTGGCAAGGGTTCATTCCTTCGGGCATCGATGTCACGGTCGACCTCGGCAAGAGTATGGCAGTGCGGGAAATAAGCTTGGACTTCATGCAGGTCAAAGATCCCGGGGTGTTTCTCCCTGAGGAAGTAACCTTCTACGTCTCGGAAGATGGAAAGAGATTCGAAAAACTGACCTCCGTTACCCACGTCACGGACGAGACCCGTCCGGTGGACTACAAGACCTACTCGTGGGTTTCGGAGGACGGGAAGCCCCTCATCACCCGATATATCCGCTGCGAAGCGAAGCCGCACAAGAGAGGCGTCTGGCTCTTCACGGACGAAATCATAGTTCGGTAGACACCAAGGAAAGTGCTGAGGACAATCGTCTTTTGGCTATTACAAGAATTATTTCTATATTTGCCTTGCATTTCGAAAGGGGGACCTAAAGCAGATTTTTCCCGAGAGAGAACACGAACTTTTTACACTTCACATACATACACTTTTACACATACCATGGCTAAAGTAGATTTAGAAAAGTATGGCATCAAGGGTGCGACCGAAATAGTCTATAACCCCTCTTACGATCAGCTCTACGCTGAAGAAACAAGACCCGAACTCGAAGGCTACGAACGCGGACAAGTGACCGAGCTTGGCGCCGTGAACGTGATGACCGGTGTCTTCACCGGCCGCTCGCCCAAAGATAAATTCTTCGTGATGGACGACACCAGCCGCGACACGATCTGGTGGACCAGCGACGAATACAAGAACGACAATAAGCCCGTAACCGAAGAAGCCTGGAAGACGATCAAGAAGATCGCCACCGACGAACTCTCCGGCAAAAAACTCTACGTAGTGGATGCCTTCTGCGGCGCCAACCCCTCTTCCCGCCTCAAACTCCGCTTCGTGATGGAAGTGGCTTGGCAGGCACACTTCGTGAAGAATATGTTCATCCGCCCCACGGAAGAAGAACTCAAGGACTTCGGCGAACCCGACTTCCTCATCCTCAACGCCTCCAAAGCCAAGGTCGAAAACTACAAGGAGCTCGGACTGAACTCGGAGACGGCTGTCGTCTTTAACCTCACCGAGAAGATTCAGGTCATCATCAATACCTGGTACGGCGGCGAGATGAAGAAAGGGATGTTCTCCTACATGAACTACCGTCTCCCCCTCGCAGGTATGGCATCCATGCACTGCTCCGCAAACACCAATATGGAAGGCACCGAGACGGCCATCTTCTTCGGTCTCTCCGGCACCGGCAAGACGACCCTCTCCACCGACCCGAAGCGTAAACTCATCGGCGATGACGAACACGGTTGGGACGAAGACGGTATCTTCAACTTCGAAGGCGGTTGCTACGCTAAAGTGATCAACCTCTCCAAGGAGAGCGAACCCGATATCTACAAGGCCATCCGCCGCGACGCACTCCTCGAAAACGTCACCGTGGACAAGGACGGCAAGATCGACTTCACGGACAAGAGCGTGACCGAAAATACGCGTGTCTCCTACCCGATCTACCACATCGACAACATCGTCAAGCCCGTCTCCAAAGCAGGTCCTGCCAATAAGGTGATCTTCCTCTCTGCGGACGCATTCGGCGTGCTGCCTCCCGTCTCCATCCTCACCCCCGAGCAGACAAAGTACTATTTCCTCAGCGGCTTTACCGCCAAGCTCGCAGGTACCGAGCGCGGCATCACCGAGCCTACCCCCACATTCTCTGCATGCTTCGGCGCGGCATTCCTCTCACTCCACCCCACGAAGTACGCTGAAGAGCTCGTGAAGAAAATGGAGGCAAACGGCTCTACCGCTTACCTCGTGAATACGGGCTGGAACGGCTCCGGCAAGCGCATCTCCATCAAGGACACGAGAGGCATCATCGACGCCATCCTCGACGGCTCCATCGACAAGGCGCCCACGAAGTCCATCCCCTTCTTCAACTTCAAGGTGCCCACAGCGCTTCCCGGCGTAGACCCCGCCATCCTTGACCCCCGCGACACTTATGCGGACGCAAGCGAATGGGAAAAGAAAGCTAAAGACCTCGCAGAGCGTTTCCAAAAGAACTTCGTGAAGTTCACGGGCAACGAGGCAGGCAAGGCGCTTGTAGCAGCCGGTCCTAAGCTCTAAGCTAATCTTAAAGTCCTATAAATAAAGGCTCTGCCGGGGTTTCCGCCTCCGACAGAGCCTTTTTCGTTTGCAAACAGCCCCTAAGAATTAGTATATTTGTAGTTCCGAATAGAGGGCGGAGGGGAAGAAATTTTAGCGCCAACACCAAAACGACACAAAGATATGGTTAACGACAACAGCGCCGTAAACGTCAGAGAGCTGAGCGAAGTCATCGAAAGGGAAAGCGGCTTCCTCGACCTCCTCGAGCAAGGCATGGGACGGGTCATCGTGGGGCAGAAGCACCTCCGCGAGAGTCTCCTTATAGGGCTTCTCGCCGATGGACACATCCTCCTCGAAGGGGTTCCCGGCTTGGCCAAGACACTCGCCATCAAGACCCTGGCGGAGCTTATGGAGGCAGACTTCAGCCGCATCCAGTTCACGCCCGACCTTCTGCCGGCCGACGTCATCGGCACACAGATATACAGCCAGAAAAACGAGACCTTCAGCATCAAAAAAGGGCCGATCTTCTCCAACCTCGTCCTCGCGGACGAAATCAACCGCGCCCCGGCCAAGGTGCAGAGTGCGCTTCTTGAAGCGATGCAGGAGCGTCAGGTGACGATAGCAGACGAGACGTTTGCCCTGCCCAAGCCATTCCTCGTAATGGCCACCCAAAACCCCATCGACCAGGAAGGCACCTATGCCCTTCCCGAAGCTCAGAGCGACCGCTTTATGCTCAAAGTCAACGTCGGCTACCCCACGAAAGCCGAAGAGATGAGCATCGTCTCCTCCCAGATCGCCCGTGACAAAGCCAAGGTCACGCCCGTGGTGTCCACCGCCGAGATCCTCCGGGCGCGCGACGTAGTCCACAAAGTCTACATCGACGAAAAGATACACAAGTACATCATCGACATCGTCTTCGCGACGCGTTACCCCGAAGAGGCGGGGCTGAAGGAGCTCAAAGGAATGATCGCCAACGGTGCGTCTCCCCGTGCCTCCATTAACCTCGCGCTTGCCGCGCGGGCTTATGCCTTCATCAAACACAGAGGGTACGTCATCCCCGAAGACGTCAGGGCGGTCTGCCACGACGTCCTCCGTCACCGCGTGGCGCTCAGCTATGAGGCCGAAGCCGATAACCTTGTACCGGACGAAATCGTCTCCGAGATCCTCAATAAGGTCGAAGTACCCTGATTCGTAGGGAAAAGATCCGACATATGGAAACCCACGACCGCAGCGAACTCCTCCGAAAGATCCGAAAGATCGAGATAAAGGCGAACCGTCTCTCCCAAAACATTTTCTCGGGTGCCTATCGGAGTGCATTCAAGGGGAGAGGTATGTCCTTCTCCGAAGTCCGGGAGTACCGGATAGGGGACGACGTACGCGACATCGACTGGAACGTCACCGCGCGCTATGCCAAGCCTTTCATCAAAGTCTACGAAGAGGAGCGCGAGCTGACGATGCTCCTCCTCGTCGACGTCTCCAAGAGCGGACTCTTCGGCACCTCCGGGCGGACGAAGCGGCAGCTCATCGCCGAGATTGCCGGCACACTCGCATTCAGCACCATCACGAATAACGACAAAGTCGGCGTCATCTTTTACTCCAACAAGGTGGAGAAGTTCATACCCCCGGGCAAAGGTCGGAAGCACGTCCTCCACATTTTGGACGAAATCCTGACCCTCGAAGCGGAGGAGCCCGGCACCGACCTCTCTCAGGCTCTCGTCTTCGCCAATAACGTCCAAAAGAAACGCGCCACCGTATTCGTCCTCAGCGACTTCATCGACGAAAGCGGTTACGACCGCACCCTCTCCATCGTCCGCCGCAAACACGACGTGATGGCGATGCAGGTCTACGACGAGCATGAGGCGACATTACCGAGCGTAGGGCTGCTCACGGTGCGGGATGCGGAGACGGGCGAGACGCTCGTCATCGACAGTTCCTCACAGAGAGTGAGGGAGACGTACCGCCGCTTTTGGGAGGAGACTGCGAACCGCTTCCGCACCATCTTCCGCCGCTACGACGTCAGGTTTGGCTCCGTGGCGACGAATGCGGACTATGTCCCCGCGCTTCAGAACCTATTCAGTCGCAGAAGCTGACTATGACCAAAAGACCCTTTTTGTTCCTGCTATCCGCCTTGTGTCTCTCCCTTGCCGCCTTTGTGGCAAAAGGGCAGACCCCGCAAGTGAATGCGAAACTCGATCCCCCCAAGATTCTCATCGGAGAGGAGACCACGCTCGAAGTCCGCGTCTCCCACCCCAAAGGGGCGCACGTGGAGCTGACCCTGCCCGCCGACACCCTTGTCACCGGAGTGGAGATAAAGGGCATCTCTCTCTCCGACTCCGCCACCATTACGGAAACGCTCCAAGAGTACATCTATCACGTCACACTCACCTCGTTCGACTCCGCCTCCTACGAGCTCCGCAACATCGCCGCGATGGTGGGGGGCGACGTCTACCGCGCGCAGTCGGCACCGATACTCATCGTGAATACCGTCCCCGTAGACGTGGATTACCCCGAGAAATTCGCGGATCTCAAAGGGCAGTGGCAGCCCGACTTCGTGTGGAAAGATTACATCGGCGTACTCTTTGCCCTGCTTGCATTCGTACTGCTCTGCATAGCTGCATACTTTCTGTGGAAAAAGTACGCGCACCGTCCTAAGAAAGGGGACTCGGAAGCACCATCTCCGGAGCCTCTGCGCGACCCCTACGAGGAGGCTATCGAAGGTATGAACGAGCTCAAGAGCTCCGGTCTCATCGAGGACAACCGCGTCAAAGACTACTACACCGGTATGACGGACATTTTGCGCCGCTTCATTCACCGCGTCTACGGCATAGACACGTCCGAAAAAACCTCCTCGGAAATCCTTGAGTCCTTCCGTGCCCTCGGGGACAAAGAGAGTGAGCTGTCCCGAGACCTGCGCCGGATCCTCGAGACGGCGGACTTCGCGAAGTTCGCCAAGTACGCCCCCACCCAGGACGAAAACATCGGTCTGTGGCAAGTCTCCCTCGGCTTCGTGGAAGAAGTCCAAAAAGAAAAGGCCAAGGTCTCGGACGAGACAGAGTCGGAGAAAGGAGGAAGTTCTGACGTATGATCACGTTTGCACACCCGCTCTTTTTCCTCCTGTTCCTTGCCGTGCCGCTTCTCGTCGCCCTATTCGTGATGAGACTCCGCACCCCGGCCACTTTCACGCTCTCGTCCACAGGTGCTTTTCGCGGATTCAAAGCGACCCTTCGCTCGCGTCTGCATTGGCTGCCGGAGGCGCTGCTCTTGGTGAGCTTCGTCTTTGCCGTCATTGCCATGGCGCGTCCCCAGACCACCGACAGCCGCTCGACGCGGGAGACGGAGGGGATCAATATCATGCTCGCCTTGGACGTCTCCGGGAGTATGCTTGCCCAAGACCTCAAGCCGAACCGCATCGAAGCCGCCAAAGAGGTGGCACAGGAGTTCGTCGCCTCCCGGCCGAATGACAACATCGGTCTCGTCGTCTTCGCGGGCGAAAGCTACACCCAGGCTCCGCTGACGACCGACCACGCCATTGTCCAAAATTTCCTCAGCGGTGTGGAGCTGGGCGTCCTCGACGACGGCACTGCCATCGGCAGCGGGCTGGCGACGAGCATCTCCAGGCTCAAGGAGACCAAAGGGGAGAGCAAAGTGGTGATTCTCCTCACCGACGGCACCAATAACGCCGGAGCCATCGCACCAACAACCGCCGCAGAGATCGCCAAGAGCTTCGGGATACGCGTCTACACCATAGGCGTGGGGACGATGGGGGAAGCACCCACCCCAGTGCAGACACTCCTGGGCATAGAGTATATGATGATGCCCGTGGAGATAGACGAAGCCTCGCTCAAGCAGATCGCAGACACCACCGGCGGGCAGTATTTCCGCGCCACGGACAACAAAGAGCTCAAAGAGATTTACGCCGAAATCGACCGGATGGAGAAGGTCAAGCTCAAAGTAGAGAACTTTACCCAAAAGACGGAGCTCTTCCCCGATTTCCTCTGGGTCGCTCTCGGGTTGGCGGTCTTGGCACTCCTCCTCCGCAACACGTGGCTCAAACGCCTTCCTTGATTTTCCCCGCTCGAACTTCCGCGAAATGGAACCCCCTTTTGCCCATAGTATAGTGACCTCAGTCTCCCGAAAATCTTGCACGTACCAAAAATTTCTTCCGGGTACGGGCGGTTTTGGGACGCGGTACGTACCGGGACGATGCTCTCGGTACCGGTCTCTTTCGGACGGGTTTTGATACAGAATATCTTTTAGACCGAACTAAATGCGTTTTTTATATCCCGAACTGCTTTTCCTCCTCCTCTTGCCGGTGCTGCTCATAGTCCCGGTACTCTACCGCACGCACGTGCAGAGGAAGAAACTCAAAGAGTTTGGTCGGACCGACCTCGTCAGAGACTTGATGCCGGACCTCTCTTTGCGGCGGAAGTTGGGCAAAGATCTGATTCTCCTTTTTGCCTTCGCCCTTATGATTTTGGCCTTGGCACGTCCCCAGATGGGCGCGAAGACCGAGAAAGTGAAGCTCGAAGGCATAGAGATGATGGTGGCGCTCGACATCTCCAACTCGATGCGCGCCACGGATGCGAGCCCCTCCAGGCTTGCCTTGGCGAGGAACATTGTATCGAGAATGATTGACAAGATGAGTAACAATAAGATCGGGCTTATCTTCTTTGCTGGCGACGCCTTTGTGCAGATGCCGATTACGACGGACTTCATCTCCGCAAAGATGTTTCTCGACAACGCATCCCCCGATCTCATCGAAGCCCAAGGCACCGAGATCGGCAAGGCGGTGAGGATGGCACGCCGCAGTTTTTCGAAAGACAATAAAGCCAAAAAAGCCATCGTCATCATCACGGACGGCGAAAACCACGACGGCGACGCCATCGGCGAAGTGGAAGCAGCCAAGAAAGAGGGCATCCTCGTGAGCGTCATCGGCGTCGGCACAGAGGAGGGCGGTCCCATCAAGATGGGCGACGGCAACTACCTCACCGACGAAAACGGTCAGATGGTCGTCACCAAACTGAATACCGAAATGGCCAAAGAAATCGCAAGCGCGGCAGGCGGAGTCTTCATCCACGCCGAAGACGTCTCCGGCTCCGTCAGAGCGATCCAAAAGAGCCTCGAGAAGCTCGAAAAGACAGAGCTCGAGTCCACCATTTACTCGGCATACAACGAAGTGTACCAGTATTTCCTTTTCCCGTCTATTTTGCTTCTGGTGCTCGAGTTCGTCATCCTGGGGCGCAAAAACCGGTACTTCGAGCGAATGAAACTTTTTGAAAGAAAGGAGCGCAAATGAAAGCCGAGAGACTGATTGCAGCACTGCTCTGCCTCATAGTAAGCATCCCCACACTTTCCGCCCAAAAGAAGGTGCGGGAGGAGAATTGGTTCGGCAACCGCTACTTCAAGTGGGACCGGCTCACCGACGCCGAAGTGCATTACCGTAAGGCACTCGAAGCAAACCCCAAGGATCCGACGACGCTCTATAACCTCTCCAACCTCCTCTACCGCACAGACCGCGGCGAAGAGAACGGGAAACTGATGGAGACCCTCTACCCGATGATCAAAGATCTCCCCGACGACAAAGCGGCCGACGTGGCACACAACGCCGGCAACTCGGCACTCAGACGGAAGGACTATGAGCACGCAGTGGCGTTTTTCAAGGAATCCCTGAGACACCGCCCCACTGACGACGAGACGCGGTACAACCTGGCTCTGGCCCAAAAGCTCCTCGAGAAGCAAAAGCAAGACGAGCGGCAGCAAAACCAAGACCAAAACAAGGACCAAAAGCAGAACCGGGACAAGCAGCAGGACCAAAACCAACAGCAACAGCAGTCCCCAAAAGACCAAGACCAAAACAAGAAACCCGATAAGCCCCAAGATAAGCCGCAACAGAACCAAAAGGACCGTATGTCCAAGCAGGCGGCCGAACAAATCTTGAAGTCTTTCCTCCAAGACGAGAAACAGACTCAGAAAAAGGTCGAGCAGGCTCAGCAGCAAAAAGGCGGCGGTGGGAATAAGAGAGAGAAAAACTGGTGATGAACGCATTCCGCAAACTATACCTCCTTTTTGTCATCCTCCTGTCCGTAACCCTCACGGTATCGGGACAGGACAAGGTGACTTTCAGATTGGTCACGCCCGACATCATCGTGGAGGGCGAGAACTTCAACGTGCAATTCGTCCTGAACGCGAACGGCAAAGACTTTAGGATGAGTGACCCGGCGGGGCTCCAAGTCCTCTACGGTCCCGCCGTCTCGAGCTCGACGAGTATGAGCTGGGTGAATGGCAAGAGCTCCCGCTCCGTCTCCAATACGTTCACCTACACACTCCTCGCAGACAAAGCCGGAACCTATACCATCCCCTCGGCGTCCGTCAAGGTCGGCTCCGCCACCTACAAGACCGCGCCGAAGAGCATCCGCGTCTATACCGCAGACGCCGCCTACGGAGCAGGTAGCGCCAAAGCCGGTCCGGGCAGCAGTGCGGGTCAGCCCCGGCCGCAGTCCACGGAGAAGCTCTCGGCAAGCGACTTCATCATCACCGCGAACCCCTCCAAGAGCTCCGTTTACGAGCAGGAAGGTGTCCTCGTCACTTTCCGTCTCTACTCCACCCGACCCAATATCACACTCACCAAAGCGGAATTTCCCCCGTTCGAGAACTTTGTCAAAGAGGAAGTAGTCTCCAACGCCACCAAGCAGTGGAGTACCGCGGAGCTCGGCGGGAGAGTGTACTACACCGTGGATCTCCAACAGGTCTACCTCTTTCCCCAAAAGTCCGGAGACTTGGACATCCCCGCAGGTACCTTCGACCTCGTCGTCCCCGTCAAAGTGAACGACCCCGTCGACGACTTCTTTGGGGGCTTCCTCGACCAGTATACCGAAGTAAAGCGCACGGTAAAGAGCAAACCTTTCCGCATTCACGTCAAGACGCTTCCGGAGACGAAACCGGAGGGATTCGGCGGTGCAGTGGGGCAATTTTCCCTCACGAGCGAAGCCCCGAAGAAGGTACTCAAAACGGGTGAGAGCTATCAGGTCAAACTTAAGCTCTCCGGCAACGGCAATTTCAGCCTCACCTCGCTTCCCGAGCCTCAGTGGCCCAAAGGATTCGAGGCTTACGACCCGGAGGTCAATCAAGCCACGGACGTCCTCGCTTCTGGCGTCACCGGAACCAAGGAAGTCACCTACTACGCCGTACCCCGTTACGAAGGTGATTACACCATACCCGCCATACCCTTCGCGTACTTCGACCCGACAGTGGGGCAGTTCAAGACCATCACCATTCCGGAGCAAAAGGTACACGTAGACAAAGGAAACGGCACGTCAACCAAAGCCACGTCTTTCACCGGACAGGAAGAGGTCTCTTACCTTAATAGCGACATCCGCTACCTCAAGGCCTCGAACGGACGCACGACGATCCAGACACTCTCCGTGCCCCTACTCTTCCTCTCTTATCTGCTCATCGCGCTACTTGCCTACGCCCTCTACCGCATCCTCCTCGCACGTCTCTCCGGAGCCTCCGAGTCCGTGGAGAGCAAAGCCCGACGTGCGGGACGGACGGCAAGGAAGTACCTCAAACTCGCCGCCCGCAAACAGGCCGACCCCGACCCCTCCGTCTACTACGAAGCCCTCCAGAAAGGGATCGAGAGCTATATTTCCAATAAGTTCCGCCTCCCGACTTCCGAGCTCTCGAAAGAGCGAATCAGGGAGACACTCCTTGGTCACGGCACGGGCGAAGAGCTGACGAACAACGTCCTCGGTCTCCTCGGCGACGTGGAGCTCGCCCGCTTCTCGCCTCAAGTCTCCGGAGAAGAAGACCTCAGGGGCAAACTTTACGGACAGGCAGTGGCGATCATCGATGCCCTTGAATCTCCCAAAAAGAAGACTTCAAAATGAAACACTTCCTCCTATCGATATTCCTCATCATTTGCGCTGGCACTGTGGGCGTCTTTGCCCAAGACAAAGATTCCCTCTACCTCCGTGCCTCCGAAGCCTACGGTAAGGCCGACTATGACACGGCGATCGCTTCTTTCGAGAAAATCATAGAGATCTCGGAGAAGCCGACGAGCGAGATGTACTACAACCTCGCAGGGGCTTTCTTCAAGAGCGGGAACCTTGGGAAAGCGGTCCTCAACTACGAGCGCGCTTACCGGCTCAACCCCGCAGACGGCGACACGAAGTTCAACCTCAAGCTCCTCTCCACCCGCATAGAAGACAAGATAGCGCCCTCTCCGAGTGTCGTCGTCGGCTCCTACATCGATAGCGTGACGCATTGGTTCACGCTCCGCACGTGGGTCGTCCTCTCGATACTTTTCTTTGCGGTATTCGCAGGTCTTGTGCTCCTCTATTTCCTTGGCGACCGACGGGGTCACAGGCTCGGAGGCTTCTATGGTGCGCTCTTCTCGCTCTTCTTTTCGATTTTTTGCTTGGTCTTTGCCTTCAAGTCGAATGCATTCATCCTGGACACCTCGGAAGCCGTACTGACGGCGCCCGTCGCGACGCTGAAGAGTTCGCCCGACAGCTCAGCCAAAGACGTAGCCGTGCTCCATTCCGGTCTCAAGGTCAGAGCGACGCAGAGGGTGGCGGACTTCTACGAGATCACGCTTGCCGACGGGGTTGTCGGATGGATCTCCGTCGATGCACTCGAGTTTGTGAACCCCGGATTCTGACCCGTCTATCCCTATTCTGAAAAATGGCCGAGAATCTTATCCCGATCGAAAAAAACTTCTTTCTGCTCCTCAATAGTCCGCATACGCCGTTTCTGGACAGCTTCTTCTACACCATCTCGCAAGCACACGTCTGGATCATCTTCGGCTTGGCGCTCATCTTCCTCTCTTCGTACCGCCAAAAAGTCCCCGAAGTACTCTGTTTCCTCCTTTTCCTCGGTCTTCTCGTTTTCCTCACCGACCGTATCTCGAGCGGCATCTTCAAGCCTTTTTTCCAAAGGTTACGCCCAACGCACCACCCCTCTACGATGTATCTCGTCAAGACCGTTTTGGACTATAAAGGGGGGATGTACGGGTTCATCTCGAGCCACGCGGCAAACTTTATGGCTGTCGGCATATTCCTTGCCCTCGTGGTGCGGGACAGACTATTTTCCATCGCCATCCTGATCCTGATGGTCACGGTCTCCTACTCCCGCATCTACCTCGGCGTCCACTTCGTCACCGACGTCCTCGGGGGTTTCGTCCTCGCGTGTCTCACGGCGCCTTTCGTCTATTACCTCTACCGCAACGCGCGTCACGTTTTTGTCCACATCCCGTATCCGGAGACGAAGGTACCGTATTTCAGACCCTTGGCACATCGCCAGAAAATGCTTACCTTGCTGGTGTGCCTCTTTTACATCGCCGTTTTGATTGTCTCACCGGCCTTGATTCACTTGTACCGCACAGATATCTTTGCCAGTCGGCTCTAATTTTTTACCACACTTTATGCAAACCAAATTTCAAGAGATCCTCTGCCGCTTCCCCATTGAAGGCGAAATCACCAACGTAAAGCCCATCGGTAACGGTCACATCAACGACACACTCGGTGTCTCCGTACGCACTCCGGAAGGTGGTGAGGAGATGAAATACGCACTCCAGAAAATCAACCACAATGTCTTCAAGGATGTGGTGACGCTCCAGAAAAATATCTTCGCCGTCACCGAGCACCTCCGCGCAAAGCTTGAAGCCGAAGGCGATCCGGATGCAGACCGGCACACCCTCACGTTTCTCCACACCAAAGAGGGAGAGGACTTCGTCAACTATGACGGCGAGTACTGGAGGGTGATGCTCTTCGTGAAAGGCTCCAAGAGCTATGAAGCGGTGACGCCCGAATTGGCACGCGAAGCAGGAGCGGCTTTCGGGAAATTTCAGGCTATGCTCTCCGACCTCCCCAAGGGAACCATCGGCGAAACGATACCCCGCTTTCACGATATGGCGTTCCGCCTCGAAGAGCTCAGGGAAGCCGTGGCGAAAGATGCAGCAGGACGCGTCAAGGAGCCGGAAGTCCAAAGGCTGCTAAGGGAAATAGAAGCCCGCTCGAATGATATGCTCATTCAAGACCGGCTGCACGCTGAAGGCAAGCTGCCCCTCCGCACCAACCACCTCGACACCAAGGTCAATAACGTACTCTTCGACAAGGATACGGACGAAGTACTCTGCGTCATCGACCTGGACACCGTGATGCCGGGCTTCGTCACAAGCGACATCGGAGACTTCATCCGCACCGCCGTCAATACAGGGGCAGAGGACGAAAAAGACCTCTCCAAAATCGCCGTGAATATGGAGATTTTCAAAGCATACACCGAGGGCTATCTCTCTACCGCCAAAGCATTCCTCACCCCCACCGAGATTGAGCTTCTTCCCTACGGCGGGCGGCTTCTCACCTATATGCAGACCGTGCGTTTCCTCACGGACTACATCAATGGTGACGTGTACTACAAAGTAGAGGGACCGAAGCACAACCTCGTCCGCAGCATCGCGCAGTTCGAGTTCCTCCTTCGCCTCGAAGAGAAGAAAGAGGAGATGGACGCATTCGTCCGGCAGTATATCTGAGGTGCAAAAGGTATGGACCTTCTTTCCCGATACAAAGAAGCCCTTTCGTACCGACGTTTCAAGAAAAGCCTTCGTTACGCCTTTCGGGGCGTGACAAGGCTTTTTTCGTCCGAGAGCAACGCCCTCATCCACCTCCTCTTCGTCGTCGCGGTGCCGCTCCTTGCAGCCCTGCTCCGCGTCTCGCTCGTCGAGTGGTGCCTCCTCATCCTCTGCATCGGGCTTGTACTCTCTGCAGAAGCCGTAAATACCGCCGTCGAAAAGCTCTCCGACCGTGTCTCTGAGGAGTTTTCGCCGCTCATCAAAGACGCCAAAGACCTCGCGGCCGGTGCCGTCCTCATCCTTGCAGCCGCTTCCGCCGTAGTCGGACTGCTCATCTTCGGCAGGGCGCTCGTCTCTATGCTGTGACGAGACCTTTGGAATAGGGCTCGGAACTACGAAAAACGCCGGTTTTTCGTGGAGACCTTTGCAGAGTGCCTCAGATGCAAGGCGTCCGAGTGCGAGGGCGACGGGAGTGTACTACCGTACACGACCAAGCCCGAGACACGAAACGGGCGCAGCAGATGGGGTACTATGCAAAGGTCTCGTGACAGGAGATACAGGCCAAGGGAGACGTCTCGGTACGTATCCCGAAGGAAAAAGGTACAGACCGGAATTTTCTGGCGTATAGGTCAAAATGGTGGGTAAAACAGCCTAATAGCCATTTTCGTACTGAAGTATAGGTCAAAATGGTGGGCGAAGTAGAAGAAAAAAACAGATACCTTTGTTCGTTGACCTATAAGTCTATAATAATAAGGGAGCGAAAGAGAATCTCTTTCGCTCCCTTATTTAAGGAAGATCTACGGGTCAATACATATAACCGATGGACAGAAAGACGGTATGAGACTGACCATAAGGGGTCACATTCTTGTAGTTGTCAGCTGCCATCTCATCTGCATCCTTGATGGGGAAGCCATACTTGTATCCGGCACCGAAGAAGAGCATATTCCCATACTTCAAGGGGATGCCAAAGTCGCACCTTACGAGCGGTCCAGCACTGATCAGGCTGTAGTCGGAGTGAAGGTCACCGGTAACACATCCACTCAGGGAAGGAATGACATATACAGACTTTAGATCAAGCGGCACCTGCAGACCCGCAAAAGCATTGAAGCTAAAAAGGGTCACTCGCTTGATGAACTCCTGGGGCACCTCCACTTCCTTGCGATCTTTCATCAAGAAGCTCGGATCCTCCGTTATCAGTGCCGTATCATCCACGAGGCACGGCTGATTGAACCCTACAGACCCGCCATAGGTGAAGTACGTCCCGAGTGATGAGCGGAGCCCGAGGTAGGAGGCCATCCCAAAGTGTGGGGTTAGGTTTTTAGCCACATCCGCAGTGTAGATAAGCTCGCCCGACAGCGCATCAGTAACCATCTTACGTGGCGGCAGAGCGAGGACTTGACCCCGGTCATCCCTAATGACCAGCTCACCCTTGCGATGAGGATCGTAGTACTTGACCACCTTATCTATGTCCTCAAACTCCCACTTCAGCCCCCTCACATAGCTACAGAGATCCGGATCATCGGCAAGGAATCTGACCACTCCGCCTCTAAACTGAGATCCCTCATAGTTGACCCCGTGTACCAGAGCAACCTTTCTCAAGATACCTCCGCGCTTCTCCAAGAATAGTGGGAAGCTGGGCTTTACCACAGCCATACTTCCTCCACCACGCATGATCCGCTGCTCGTTGCCGATGAAGAAGATGTCCCCTTTCTCATCAATCTTGTACGAAGAGGCAAGGAGGTAGGCGGTAAGCTCAGGTCCCTTATCTACGAGAGTCATCCATGCGGTATTGCTTCGCAGGAAGGAGGAGAACTTTTTGTACTCAAAGCGATAGCTTGAGTCGGGTTGCTTGGGGTTGCTAAGCTCGATGCCTTTCAGTTCCTCGGACTTAAAGGTGCCGGCTGACTGAGTGAGGGCGAGGTCATCGAATAGCTTGAGCTCCTTGTCCCCCGACATGGGCATCCTGAGATACCCGGTGTAGGTGGCTCCTTCCTTGGTCTCCAATTGCGCCTTGCAGACATCCCTTGGCTCCGAGGTGAAGAGCTTCATCAAGCCACAGCCTGAGAGAAGCATCATAAGCCCGATCAGGATCGATAAGTTATATGCCAGTTTCATAATAATAACGAAATGAATAGGATAGGTAATCGGCTATCTATGCAACCTGTATTGCAACTCAATAACCACGTTACAAAGGTAATAAAATAAGGCGTATAGGTCAAAATGGTGGGTAAAACAGCCTAATAGCCATTTTCGTACTGA
>JASBZK010000004.1 GCA_029983505.1 Porphyromonas sp. | reverse complement strand
CTACGACCCTCTGTTTGTAAGACAGACGCTCTAAACCAACTGAGCTAAGGATCCGGAAAAATGTCGACCTCCTTCCGAGTGACTTTGCAAAGGTACCAAAACTTCCGAAACCGACAAACACAAAAGCCGGGTACGTGCAAAAATATTTTTTCGGTCCGTATCTCGCCCTCTTCTCGGTCTGTATCTTTTGGGGACGAGATACGTACCGAAAATAAGTGCCTCTTAGGAGGTCGGAGCGAGGAGCCAAAGAGAAGTGCCGGACGGAAGAGTTGGGGAGCGGTCGGGAAGCCGGAGGGATTGACGGACGGAGGGCGGAAGAGAGGGACGTAAATTTGGCATACCATAAAATATCGGACTATGCAAGTTTCTACGAAAAATTTCCATTTTGGGCAACTATTTTTACTACGTACCGACAATTACAAAACACAATACCCTAAAATTCATATAGATACAAATAATCAAGGATTTATTTTGGAAAACTCGCGGATTATTTACTTCAACAAAATGCGTGATTTTCCCAATCTTTTTGTCTACCTTTGTTTCGACATTTGAGGTGGCTCAGATGCCTTTCAATCGGAAGAAATCATCCCTAATACCATCATATTTTACTCTCATTCAAACACTCACGTACAAATGAGCACAGATAAAGTCTACGGCTTTGACGAAGCGTTTGAGGCCTCCAAAGAATACTTCAAAGGAGACGAACTCGCAGCCAAAGTCTGGGTCACCAAATATGCCCTCAAGGACAACCAAGGGACCCTTTACGAGAAGTCGCCAGAGGATATGCACCACCGCATCGCCTCCGAAATCGCGCGCATAGAGGAGAAGTACCCCAACCCCATATCCTACGAAACCATTCGCGGACTCATCGACGACTTTAAGTACATCATCCCCCAAGGCAGCCCTATGACCGGCATCGGTAACGACCTCCAGGTCTCGTCGCTCTCCAACTGCTTCGTGATCGGTCTCGACGGTGCTTCCGACAGCTACGGTGCCATCTTTAAGATCGACGAAGAGCAGGTACAGCTGATGAAACGCCGCGGCGGTGTAGGGCACGACTTGAGCCACATCCGTCCCGCCGGTTCACCCGTGAAAAACTCCGCCCTCACGTCGACCGGTCTCGTGCCTTTTATGAACCGCTACTCCAACTCCACCCGCGAAGTAGCCCAAGACGGACGCCGTGGAGCCCTCATGCTCTCCGTGTCCATCAAGCACCCCGACTCCGAGGCGTTCATCGACGCGAAGATGGAGGAAGGCAAAATCACCGGTGCCAACGTCTCCGTCCGCATCACCGACGACTTTATGAAAGCCGTCACCGAGGACGCGGACTTCACGCTCCAATTCCCCATCGACTCCGACAACCCCACCACGGTGCGGAAGATTAAGGCACGCGAGCTCTGGAATAAGATCATCCACAACGCTTGGAAATCGGCTGAGCCGGGCGTACTCTTTTGGGACACCATCATCCGCGAGTCCGTCCCCGACTGCTACGCCGACCTCGGGTTCCGCACCATCTCCACGAACCCCTGCGGTGAAATACCCCTCTGCCCTTACGACAGCTGCCGCCTCCTCGCCATCAACCTCTACGGATATGTGGACAAGCCTTTCACGAAGGAGGCGAAGTTCGACTTCGATCTCTTCAAAAAGCACGTCACCTACGCCCAGCGGATGATGGACGACATCGTCGAGCTTGAGCGTGAGAAGATAGAAGTCATTCTCGCCAAGATCGACTCCGACCCCGAGAGCGACTCCATCAAACGCACCGAGCGGGAGCTCTGGGAGAAAATCCTCTCAAAGACCCTCAAAGGTCGGCGTACCGGCGTGGGCATCACGGCGGAGGGCGATATGCTCGCAGCCCTCGGTCTCCGCTACGGCTCGGACGAAGCCACGGAGTTTGCGGTAGAGGTCCAGAAGACGCTCTGTCTCACAGCCTACGCCTCCTCCGTAACGATGGCCGAGGAGCGCGGAGCCTTTGAGATCTTTGACGCCAAACGGGAGGCAAAGAACCCCTTCATCCTCCGCATCAAGGACGCCGACCCGGATCTTTATGCCCGAATGGTCAAGCACGGAAGAAGAAATATAGCGTGCCTCACCATCGCCCCGACCGGCTCTACCTCCATTCTGAGCCAAACGACGAGCGGCATCGAGCCCGTATTCCTCCCCGTCTACAAACGGAGACGCAAGATCAATTCGGCCGAAGAAGAAGGCACTTCCAAAGCGGCTTTCGTGGACGAATTGGGCGATAAGTTCGAGGAGTTTACCGTTTACCACCACCACTTCAAGACCTGGATGCTCGCCAACGGCTACGACCCCGAGAAAAACTATTCGTCTGAGGAGCTCCAAGCCATCGTGGCCAAGTCTCCCTACCACAACGCTACGAGCAACGACGTCGACTGGGTGGCCAAAGTCAAGATGCAGGGACGGATCCAGAAGTGGGTCGATCACTCTATCTCCGTGACGATTAACCTGCCCAACGACGTGAGCGAGGACTTGGTGAACGAGCTCTACGTTACCGCGTGGAAAGAAGGCTGCAAAGGGTGCACCGTCTACCGCGATGGTTCACGCTCCGGCGTCCTCATCAGCGTCAAGGAAGAGAAGAAGAATAAGGAAAAACAGGAAAAGCTCCAGAACGCAGAGTTCGAGCTCTCCGAAGACGGCGTCAGAGCCCCGGATCAAGTCTTTAAGCCGCTCAAACGGCCCGTAGAGCTCGAGGCGGATATCGTACGCTTCCAAAACAACAGGGAGAAGTGGATCGCCTTCATCGGGCTCAAAGACGGACGTCCCTACGAGATCTTCACCGGCATCGACGACGACGAAGAGGGGCTCTCAATCCCTAAGCGCGTGAACCACGGTAAGATTATCAAGACGACGAATCGCAATGGAGAAAAGAGGTACGATTTCGAGTTCTCCAACAAGCGCGGTCTCACCGTCACGGTAGCGGGTCTCGATACGAAGTTCAATCCCGAGTTTTGGAACTACGCCATCTTCATCTCGTCCGTACTGCGCTACGGGATGCCTATCGAGCAAGTGATTAACCTTGTGCAGGGACTTGACCTCAATGAGGACAACATCAACACCTGGAAGAACGGCGTTGAGCGCACCCTCCGCAAGTACGTTACGAGCGGCACCGAGGCAGCGGGGCAGATCTGCCCGAACTGCGGCGAGGCTGCCCTTGTCTACCAGGAAGGCTGCCTGACGTGCCAAAATTGCGGCGACTCCAAGTGCGGCTGAGTTAGCCGCCACCGGCTCCCATAACCACGGCTGCCGTGCAGAGGTCAAAAGAAGCCTCCGCACGGCAGCCACTCTTTCGCCCCACCCCTCTCCGTCTTTGTAACAAAGGTTAGAGACAAAAATCCCCGAGCCGGACACAAGTCCGACCTGGGGGGTATTTTGTATTCGGAGCACCCGCGTAGAGGTGCGATCCGGTCTACGATCAGCCGAGGAATCCGAGGAGGATACCGGCAGCCACAGCTGAGCCGATCACGCCGGCCACATTCGGTCCCATTGCGTGCATCAAGAGATAATTGGTCTCGTCGTACTTCAGACCTTCCACTTGCGAGATACGGGCAGAATCGGGCACCGCAGACACTCCGGCGTTGCCGATGAGGGGGTTCAGCTTATGACCATCCTTGAGGAAAAGGTTCATAAACTTCACGAAGAGGACGCCTGTGCACGTTGCAATCACGAAGGAGAGCGCGCCAATACAGAAGACCTTGATGGAGTTGAACGTCAAGAACTCGGTAGCTTGAGTGGAAGCGCCCACCGTGAGACCGAGAAGGATCGTCACGACATCGATCATCGGACCCTTGGCAGTGTCAGCAAGGCGGCGCGTCACACCACTTTCTTTCAGAAGGTTTCCAAAGAAAAGCATACCCAAAAGTGGCAGACCCGAAGGCACGATAAACGTGGTCAAAAGAAGACCGACGATCGGGAAGATAATCTTCTCCTGCTTAGAGACGACGCGCGGAGGACGCATACGGATCAGGCGCTCCTTCTTGGTCGTCAAAAGGCGCATAAAAGGAGGCTGAATCACCGGCACAAGTGCCATATAAGAGTAAGCCGCCACGGCGATGGCACCCATAAGGTTAGGGGCCAACTTGGAGGAGAGGAAGATGGCCGTAGGACCGTCTGCCCCGCCGATAATACCAATCGCACCGGCCTGGTCGGGGGCAAAGCCCGAGAGCACGGCGATGATATAGGCGCCAAAGATACCGAACTGTGCCGCGGCACCGATGAGGATAAGCTTAGGATTGGAGATAAGAGCAGAGAAGTCCGTCATTGCCCCGATGCCCAAGAAGATAAGTGGCGGATACCACCCACGACGTACCCCTTGGTAGAGGATATTGAGCACAGAACCCTCTTCATAGAGACCGATCTGGAACCCCGCGTCCTTGAATGGGATATTACCGATGAGGATACCGAACCCGATCGGGATCAAGAGCATCGGCTCGAACTCGTACTTAATGGCGAGGAAGATGAAAAAGATCCCCACCAAGATCATTATGAGGTAACCCCACGTCGCATTGGCGAAACCCGTGTAGGATACGAATTCGTTTAATGCGTTGAGGATGAAATCACCTATGGCTAAAAGCTGCATAAAGTTTGAATAGTGGAATTAGTTGAGGCAAAAGTTCGCAACGAAAGGCAAAAAACACGTAGACCACACTCTTACTTTGGTACAGACCGAGAACCTTTTCCCGGCCGTACCTAAAGTATCTCGAGATACAGACCGCGACCTCTTCGAGATACAGACCGAAATTTGATCCGTATTTTGATCAAGGTCTCTGCCTGCGGCAAGCCTCCGGAGACATCTCCGGAAGAGCGCCCCGTGACCGTTCGCTGCTTTTCCCTCAAGAAAAATTAGGGAAAGGGCAGAAATCAGCCGATCGTGAGGAGGGTGTCGCCTTCCTGAACCGAGTCGCCCTTGGACACGCGAAGAGCGGTAATGACGCCGTCCTTATTGGCTTTGATGTCGTTCTCCATCTTCATGGCTTCGAGGACGAGGACTTTCTGACCCTTCTTCACGGTATCGCCTTCGGCAACGAGTACATTGATGATCACGCCGGGGAGCGGAGACATCAGGGGAGCGCCGTTACCTGCGGGAGCTGCCGCCTTGGGAGCGGGGGCGGGGGCAGGTGCGGGAGCTGCCTTAGGTGCCGGTGCTGCGGCAGGAGCAGCCTTGGGGGCAGCAGGGGCGGGCGCAGGAGCGGGAGCGGCGGGCTTGTCGAGGACGACATTGTAGCTCTTGCCGTTCACAACGACTTCGGCGTTCTGACCTTGGATGCTCTTGACATCAACATCGTACTTCACGCCGTCTATGGTATAAGAAAACTTGCTCATTATGGTAAATGGAGGAAATTTAGGGTTATAGGGGAGGGTTATTTTCCTGGATTGGTTTAAGAAAAAGGTCAGAAGTTGGGCAACCGACGCAATGTAAGCGACTTATTTGCCCAAGCCGAAGTGGATGGATCACGGCGGAGGTTAATCATACCGGTCTGCTCGTTACGGCTTCTTGTCTCATAGAGAGCAAGAGCGATGGCCGCCTGGAGACCGCTGTTTTGATAGTCGTGAAGCGCCATGGCGATGGCAGCCTGCACGCCCTCGGGTGTCGGAGTGCCTTTGCCAGTTGCCGTCACGCTACTCGAAGCGGGAGACGGAGCAGCCTTCTTTGCAGCCGGACTGCCGGCGGCATCCTGTGCCTTTTCGTCACGCTTATTGAAGCGCTTGCCTATCGAGCCGAAGACGAAATAGAGCAGGATAAGACCGGAGAAGACCACACCCATTGCAATGAGGGTCATCACGAGACCGATGGGGTCCTGGCTCTTGAAGTTTTCGACGTTTTGATTCCCGTGGACGTAGGTGTTGAGTTCGTCCGGCGTGGCGTCATTGACGACCTCGAAACGACCCTCGTTGGCACTCTCGTCGGTGATGATGTAGGCATAGGACTGGTCGGCTTCCATCACGGGAACAGTGACTTGATCCACCAGATTGACACCGTCGCCTTCGTAGAGATAGATGGTGTTTTCCTTAGTGGGGTCAAGCGTCAACCCTGAGTGAAAGACGCCTTTGTCTGCCTTGCCGTCGAGGAAGAGGACAAAAGTCTGGTGCGGTGCCACACTCGTTTTAACGGAGCCGGATCGTATGGGATACTTGGTGGGCTCATTGGGGTCGTCGGTGAGGAACATACCGGCCACGTTCGTCGTGGCGGCCGTCACGTTATTGAACTCGATCCAAGCGCTTCTGTTTCCGGACTCGTCTATAAGTCCGGACACATTGCGGGTCTGGACTTCGCTGATGCGGACTGCATTTTGTGCGGAAACGGAGAGCGCCCCTAAGAGTGCAAAGACCGTGGCAATGGCAAAATCCCTTACGAGGCGATGACCCGAATAAATGATATTCTTATTCATCAGTTGATCTGAAAAGGGGACGGATCCCCGGGTTTGGAAGGGATTAAAGCGGGATATTGTCGTGCTTCTTCGCCGGTCTCGTGTCTCTCTTGGATCCGAGTTCGCGAAGGGCGCGGACGATGCGGAAGCGGGTGTTGCGTGGCTCGATGACGTCGTCGATGTAGCCATAGGAGGCAGCGACATAGGGGTTGGCGAAGAGGTTGGTGTACTCCTCTTCCTTTTCCTTGGCCTTAGCAACGGGGTCTTCGGCAGCCTTCACTTCTTTCGCGAAGACCACACTCACGGCACCGCTGGCGCCCATCACGGCGATTTCGGCGGACGGCCATGCGAGGTTGATGTCGCTCTTAAGGTGCTTGGACCCCATGACGATGTAGGCGCCGCCGTAGGCCTTGCGGAGGATGACCGTGACTTTGGGCACGGTGGCTTCGCCGTAGGCGTAGAGGAGCTTGGCGCCGTGGGTGATGACACCGTTGTATTCCTGACCGGTACCGGGGAGGAAGCCGGGCACGTCCACGAGGGTCACTATGGGGATATTGAAGGCGTCGCAGAAGCGCACGAAGCGGGAAGCTTTGCGGGAAGCGTTCACGTCGAGTACACCGGCTTTGGAGCGGGGCTGGTTAGCCACGATACCGACGCTTTCGCCATCGAAGCGGGCGAAGCCCACGATGATGTTGGTGGCGAAGTCTTTGTGTACTTCGAGGAACTCACCGTTGTCGACCACTGCCCCGATGACTTCGTACATATCGTAGGCCTTATTGGGGTTTTCGGGGATAAGCTCGTTGAGCGCGTCCTCCATACGGGTGACGGGGTCGGTGCACTCCACGCGGGGTGCAAGCTCCATATTGTTGGAGGGGATAAAGCTCATCAAGTGGCGAATGAGGCGGATGCCGTCCTCGTCGTTGTCGGCGGAGAAGTGAGCCACACCGCTCTTAGAGGTATGCACGGAGGCGCCACCGAGGGACTCGTTGTCCACGTCCTCATTCGTGACGGACTTCACAACCTTCGGACCGGTGAGGAACATATAGCTCGTGCCGGCCACCATGATGTTGAAGTCGGTGAGGGCGGGAGAGTACACGGCACCACCTGCGCAAGGACCGAAAATCCCCGAGATCTGGGGTACGACACCGGATGCTTCGATGTTTTGTTGGAAAATATCGCCATAGCCCTGCAGTGCGTTCACGCCCTCTTGGATGCGGGCGCCGCCGGAGTCGTTGATCCCGATGACGGGTGCCCCCATGAGGCGCGCCTTTTTGAGGACATTGACGATCTTGAGGGCGTGCATTTCGCCGAGAGACCCTGCGTTTGAAGTGAAGTCTTGGGCAAAGACGTAGACCAGACGACCGTCTATGGTACCGGAACCGGTCACGACGCCGTCGCCGATGATGCCTTTTTTGTCAAAACCAAAGTTGGTGGTACGGGTCTTGACAAACATATCGCTCTCCTCGAAAGAACCTTCGTCCAAAAGCAGGTTAAGGCGTTCGCGAGCCGTGAGTTTACCTTGGGCATGCTGTTTCTCGATGCGGGCTTCACCGCCGCCGAGGCGGGCTTTCTCGCGCATATCGATCAAGCCCTGTATCTTTTCTAACTGTGTGCTCATTTTTGACTGGAATTAAGTGGAAGTAGGGAGCCGAAAGCAGCTCCCCAAACCGGAGGGGGAGATTACTTTTCTTCGGACTTGCAGCAGAGCTCGGTGAGCACCTTGTGGGTAGACTTCGGGTGCAGGAACGCGATGTCCAAGCCCTCAGCCCCGCGGCGCGGATGCTGGTCGATAAGACGCACATCTTTGGCCTCTACTTCGCGCAGAGCAGCCTCGGTGTCGGGCACCGCAAAAGCGATGTGGTGGATGCCCTCTCCGCGTGTCTCGAGGAACTTCGCGATGGTGCTGTCCGGGCTCGTAGGCTCAAGGAGTTCGATCTTGGTGTTGGAGTTGCCGACCTTGAAAAAAGCGGTCTTGACCTTTTGGTCTGCCACTTCTTCGACTGCATAGCATTTCATTCCGAGGACACCTTCGTAGTAAGGAAGTGCTTCCTCGATGCTGTGAACGGCGATGCCGAGGTGTTCGATGTGGGTAATGTTCATATTGTATAAAGAGAACGTTTTATATGTTGTATTTGAGTAAGTCCAAATCCAAGGCAAAGATAACTTTAATTACGGAAATTCGGAAACAAATCTTTTGCGCCCCCAAATCCACGAGGGAGGAGGGAAAAAGAGCCATAGGACAAAAGGCGGGGACGCCTCAGGCTATACGGGCAATAGCCACCCGCAAAGGGAAGAATAGCACTTCTCCGGAAACTGCTGAATCTGACGCCCCTGAGGGCTCTACAAATTTGGTACGTACCAAAAAATTCTCTTTGGTCTGTACCTCTTCCCGGCGTAGGTACGTGCAAGCCTTTCCTCCCGGTACGTACCAAATTAAAGGCGTGGTATCGGTCTTATTGCGCTATACTTCCAACTATGAATTTAGTCTCGGTGCAGTACCCCTTTAATCGCAGCTTTTAGGACACAATAAAAGGGTGCATACCGGCTGACTTACCGCTATACACCCTTTCGTCTCGCGGAGAGAGAGGGATTCGAACCCCCGGAAAGGTTGCCCCTTCAACGGTTTTCGAAACCGTCGCGATCGACCACTCCGCCATCTCTCCTTTCGTATGAATAAGCCCCTATCGGCGTATTCGGAGGCAAAGTTACCTTATTTTTTTGTATCTCGCACGGGCACCGCCCAGGCGGGTCTCCGGGACGCGCGCGTACGTTCCGCCTCCGTCGCACTTCTCTTATCGGGGCGCCGACTCAGGGTAGAGGAGATAGCGGGAGCGGAGCAAGCGGTAACGGGCAAGTCCGTCCGACCAAGAGGCGCGAATCTCGCGAGCCGAGAGACCGGATTCGATTTGGCGGCGAAGTTTGGACGTGCCGGCGAGGAGATCGAAGTGTTCGGGACGGGCAAAGAACTTGATACCTGCTTTTTGGCTCAAGCGGGCGGTTTCGACGAGGAGCTCAACGTCGATTCCGGTGGCGAAAGTCCGCGCCGAGAGATCCAGTCCGTAGCATCTCTTGCCCCTATACATCGGAGCCGTGGCTCCCGGCATCGACTGCGGTGTGAAGCGGTAAGCGCCAAGACGGCGATCGGGGTAGCCTATTTCCTCAAAAGGGTGAACCGTCCCCCTTCCGACGCTCCACGAAGTACCCTCGTAGAAACAAAGTGTGGGATAAAGAAGAATAGCCCTCTCGGAGCGCAGATTAGGGCTCGGGGGGACGGGAAGTGCATACGGGTCTCCGTGCTTCCAGCCTTCGCATTTGAGGACGGTAAGGAGCGGGGTTTTGGCTGTCTTGAGCCACTTTTCGCCCACCGTCATAAGTGCCAATTCGCCCATCGTGAGACCGTGGACTGCCGGTATCGGGAACATCCCGATGAAAGACTTCTTGGACGGCTCGAGCATCGGCCCGTCCACAGCGTCGTGGGGGTTGGGACGGTCGAGGACAATGAGCGGAATACCGCTTTCGGCACAGGCTTCGAGGACGTAGTACATCGTGGAGATGTAGGTGTAAAAGCGCACGCCCACGTCCTGGAGGTCAAGCACCATCACCTCAATGCCGGAGAGGTCTTGGGGGGAAGGTTTTCTATTCTTTCCGTAAAGAGAAAAGACCGGGAGACCGGTGACGGCATCTATCCCCGAGCGCACTTTGGCTCCGGCATCGGAAGTGCCCCGGAACCCATGCTCAGGGGAGTAGAGTTTGGTCACCGTCACGCCCCTTTTCAAAAGCGTGTCCAGAAGAAGGGTATGCGCCTCATCGGAGAGGACGGAGGACTGGTTGCCCGTCAGCCCTACCTTTTTGCCCTCCAACAGAGGCAGGAGGACTTCAAGTCGATCGGCGCCGACACGGACTCCTGCTTCCGAACTAAGCGCAAGGCAAAGCGTGATGATGGCGAGAAAAAAGCGCATAGCCGAGGATGACGACAAAAGAGATGAATGGGACGACGAAAGAGAGGTTGACGGAGGGCAGGAAGCCGGAGACAGGCAGATCGATGACAGCCGCCTGAACCACCGGCAAAAGCGATCCCCCGAGGATGGCCATCACCAGTCCTGCAGCTCCGATGGGGGTATGCACACCCGTATTCTTGAGCGCCAAAGCGTAAATGGTCGGGAACATAATGGACATACACCCCGAAACCGCCACAAGAGAGACGAGACCATAAATGGAGGGGCTGAAGATGGTGACGGCAATGAGGACAAGCGCCAAAGCGCTTAATGCCGCAAGCATCTTATAGGGGCGTATCTTTCGGAGGAAAGCGGTGCCGAGGAAGCGCGAGATGCAGAAAAGGAACATCGCCGCGAGGTTGTACTTTTGCGCCATAATCTCGCTCTCGGCCTCCGTGAAACCCATACCGGTAAAGATGCGGACACCGTACTGGATGATAAAGGTCCAACACATAATCTGCGCCCCCACATAAAAGAACTGTGCCACCACACCACGGGTGTACACCCGATCCCGAAAGAGCGCCCGAAAAGTGTCCCTCAGTGGAGGCAGCTCCTCTGTCTTCTCTTTCTGAAGCTGCACCCCTTTGCCGACGAAATAAAAGAGGACAAAAACGACGATAAGCACCAGACCGAGGTACACATACGGCTGAGAGAGCACAGAGAGATCGTGAGCCAAAGTTGCTTTGGCCTCCGTCTCCGGCAGCGACAGACGCTCGGACGTAGAGAGGGGAGAGAGGCGCTCTTGGACCGCCTTTATCGAGACCCAGATGCCGAGGAGGGAGCCGATGGGGTTGAACGCCTGAGCAAAGTTGAGCCTGAACGTGGCACTGTCCCGGTCTCCCATAGAGAGGACAAGCGGATTGGCACTTGTCTCGAGGAAGGACAGCCCGCACGTCATAACGAAATAGGCCAAGAGGAACGTGGCGTAGTCTCCTACTTTGACGCCCGGGTAGAAAAGCAGATTGCCGACCGAGAAGAGCGCAAGACCGATGAGGATGCCGGCGCGGTATCCGGCACGACGATTGAGGAGCGCCGCGGGCAGAGCCATCACGAAATATCCTCCGTAGAATGCCATCTGCACCAGACTACTGCGGACATTTGAGAGACCGTATATCCGGCCAAAGGCTTTGACCATCGGATTCGTGACGTCGTTCGCAAAGCCCCATAGGGAGAAACAGAGTACCACGAGCGCGAAAGCCGATAGCGTCCGGAAATCGCGCACAGGCAGCAGGGGGGTGGAGTTTTTCATACGGTTTTACTTGAAATGTAAGAGTACGGCTTCGTATGCGCCGATGGTTATTTGGGTCTTTTGATTAAAGGACAGGGAAATGCGCTCCCGACTCACCGTGTAATCGATGTAGGGATCCGGGATGCCGTCGGTGGATATCCCCACGGGCTTGAACCTCGTGACTTCTATCTCACCAAACGGGTCACGGTTGGTGGCGAGTACCTTGAGGTTGTAGGTCAGGGGATGGCGTGTGGTGTTGGCTGCTTTGAGGTAAAAGTTTGCTTCCTCATCGTCGGAAGTGAGCGAAGAGTAGACGCCGTCTTTCAGGAGAGCCGTGTGGTCAAGGCTTCGGACTTTGGCGCCCCTATTCGCCTTGAACGCCTTACAAAAGAGGTACAGTGCGGTGGGCAGATAGTCCCCGCCCCGTACAAGGACGAGGGGCATCTCACGCTTATCCTCCGACAGGAACGGATAGAGGGAGAGCCCTTTGAGGGCATCGGCGTGCTTCTCGGCCTCTATGAGGAAAGCGGCGCGGAGCAGGAAAGCGGGGAGGAACCTACGGGTCGTCCCACTCTTCGCGAAGTGCACTTCTCCGAGCATAATAGGCTGCGGCTGCGAAAAAGAGGTCCGCATCCGGGGAGGGAGGTAGTCCATGAAAGAAGGCGAAGAGAGCGGTGGCAGGGCGTAATCCGCGACGTAGTCGCTGTACTCCGAGCCATCGGGAGGGACGATGAGACCGCCCGAGAGCAGAAACGGCTTTACGGTATCTTTCTCAAACTGCGAGGCCATATCCCGGAACCTCTTCGGATAATCTCGGGAGGGCATATCGTACCCTATCTGGAGGAGGAGCGAGTCCGTCCCTGCGCGCTTCAAGACTTGCTCAAGGTACTTCACCCGGTTCGGCACGAGTGCGACATCCTCATAGCGTCTGCCGGCTCCGGCGTTCGTAATTCCCGCATTTTCCAATAAGACAGGCTGTGCGCCGCTTGCCCTGGCCAGCTTCAAGAAGTCGCTAAGCCCGAAATCGCCCGTGTACTCGTATCCCGTACCGGTCCAGATGGACTTCCGCTCGTTCTCCGGAGTGTCGTGGAGGGGATAAGTGCCGGGGTAAAATCCGCCCGAAGTGAGGCCGTCGGGGTAGCGCAGGTAGTAGGGCGAAAGTCCGGCGACGAGACTGTCCAGACCGCTCCGCCCGGGCACGCTCAGCCTCGCGTCATCGACGTCGACAAAAGCCGAGCCCGTCCGATTTCTGACGACCGCCTTGGGGAGAAGGGAATCCGAAGTCTCTTCGACCCGACTCTCGAACGAGAATTGGAGAAAAGCCCGCTCCGAAGCTTCCTCTACGGAGAGCCCTCCGGTCACTTCTCTCCAGTCTGCCCCGGGGCTGAAGGAGACACGGTTACTGAGACGCTTCCCGCCTATGGAGTCGCGAACGAATTCGGCCGTCATCCGACCTTTTTTCCCCCTCAGCTTTGCTCTAAAGAGATACCGTGCACCCCTCTTCGACGCTATGGGGCGGAGGCTGTAAAGCACCCGCACGGTGTCGCCTTCCAGACCTGTAGTGTGTAGAAAAAAAGAGCCGTCCGCTTCCTCCTTCCCCGTCTCGTGCAAAACTGCCGTCTTACGGGGGTCGGAAAACTTCCAGCCGTAAGCCATTTCCGGAAGAGGATAAAACTGCCGGTAGCCGTTGGGTGTAGTCACCGTCGAGTCTGCCTCCACGTGGAGGGAGACCGCCAGACGTGGCGCGAGGTCAAAAGAGCCGTTGACGAGAAGGTTTCCACCCAAGAGGTCGCGTCCCGTCGTGGTGCCGGGATTGAGTGTCACGCCCAAGCGCAAGACGCCGCTCGAGACGATGGGGAGGTCGCGGTTGATCTCGAGTACGCCCACTGCGGGATTCGAGCGGACACACCCGACAAGTCCCATCAGCAGCACCGCGAGCACGGCAGCCGGTCCACGAAGACTGTTGCGCGACATTTACCCCTCTTCTTAGTGTCCCCTTCTGAAGTGCACGAGCAGAGCCACGCCGCCTTCTTTGATCGATTTTTCGTCCTTGGCGACGATCTCGGTCTCGTAGCCGCCGAGATAATCCGCTTTCAGACGCCCGTAGTCTTTCTCCCAGACCGCCAAGTAGCCTTCAGCGGGATTGGCGGATCGAAATTCGAGCGGACGCTTATCGGTATAAAAAGCCAGCCCGTAGAGGTTGTAGTACCCGCCATTGAGGTCGCTGATGACGTAGAGCGGCTCCGAGCCGATCTCTTCTTTGACCGACAGGGCGAAAGGACGCGCAGAGTTCACGTCCTTAAAGTGCGTCATCGCCGGCACGTCGACATTAAAGTGGATGATAAAGGCAAGGAATACGGTCGCGAAAGCGAGCTTGTGGTAATTTCTCCGCATCACCTGGTAAACGACGGTAAGGATGCCGACGAGGATGAGGAGCTCGCCAAAGAGGGAAAGCCCCAAGTGTCCTCTGATGCCCTCCGCAAAGACCTCTGCACCGGATCCCGCCCACGGGGTCGGGTCAAACCCTGCCTGGAGTGCGACCATCCCCGCAAGCACGATGCCGGAGAGGACGCTCATCAAGACCGCAAAGCGGATCAGTCCGGGCTCTTCTTTTTTGACCAACAGGAAGAGACCTTCCGCCAAGCCCAGTGCCGCAAACGGGAACATCGGCAGGAGATAAGAACTGCTCTTACTCATCGGTATCATATAGAACACCAGCGTAACCACGGCCGCCGTCCACGCAAAGAGATGAAGAGGACTGCGGAAAGAGGAGGCAAGGCTTGCTTTTGTCCACCTGAAGAAAAGGGGAAGAAAAATCCAAGGGAAAAGACCGAGGATAAAATAGATGATCGGTTTGTAAAACTCGCTCTCATGACCCAAGGGATAAAAGAGCATATCGTCCCCAAGGCCGAGGAACCGCACTATATTTTCGTTCCACACGAGATCGAGAAACGCGTCCCCACCCTTTTGCCACGCCAAGAAATACCACACGGCAGGCAGCACGGCAGAGAGCACGCCGATGACGAGTACCCTGAGGAGCGTGTCCCCAAAGGGGTACCTCCTCAGGCAGGCATACACAAAGAAAATCAAGAGCGGCAGAACCGTTCCCACGGGACCTTTCGTCAAGAAGGCACCGCTCATCAGTAGTACCGCCCCCCACGGGATACCCCTCCGTCCCCGTTTCTCATCCCAGGCGTAAAGGCTGAAGAGTGCCCAGACCATAAATGCCGTCAGCACCATATCCACCCGCGCCATAATTCCGAACCGGTGCGGGTCGAGCGCCGTCAGAAAAATGAGCGCCGCCATAAGTGCGAGCGAGATCGGTCTTCGTTGCGAGACAAAGAGGAAGAGCCCCGCGGCAAGGGCGAAGAGCGCGACAGCAGACGGCAACCGGGCACTGAGCGGCGTAACCTCACCATCCGTGAAGACGGTGGAGAGGACTTCGAGCCAATGAAACATCGGAGGCTTATAGGCTATTTCGTCCGCATAGACCCTTGGGAGGATGTATTCCCCATCTGCCATCATCGCCTGTGCCACGATGGCTTCGCGGGGCTCGCCCTTGGTATAAAAGTCCGCGACCAAGGGATAGGCGCTGCCCAACGCCACGGCGAAGAGGAGGAGGTAGAGGTATTTTTTTGCCGCCAAATATCGGCGGAATCTGGAAAAACGCATTTCGTTCAGCAGTTAGCGTGCAGCGATGGAAGCACTATTTGGGGTACGTACCTGCGCGTCCGCGTCGGTCTGTATCTTTTTGTCGCGAGACACGTACCGGGAAGTTGCTCCCGGTACGTGCTATTTTTTACTCCGGGTGTGCCGTCCCCCGCCATTCGGGCAGAAGCACCCCGAGACCTATGCCGGCTCCTGACCCGAGAAGGGCGGTACACCTCACGATGCGCGGTTCCGCATCGGGGATTCCGCCCGACTTCGTCAGTGTCGGATTCTCTATCTTGAATCCCGGGACGTCGAGGCTGTAGTACAGCACATCCCGCGCACGGTCGTACTGCCCTTTCGTAAAACGGTCGCCATACGTCCAGTCATAGTCCATCACATTGGTGGAGAGGTACTTCTTCTGCTTTTCGCAGTCGTACCGGCTTCTGAGGGTACGCATCAGCTCGCTGTTATTGAGGTCGATGGTATTGTTATTGGTCGCCACGGCGTTGGAGAACTCGGTTTGGTAGGCCACTCTGTTGTAGCTGCCCGTGTCTTCCACGTGGTCGGAGTCGATGCAACTGTTAGCCATCACCAGACCTTGGTCTTTCATCTCCTCACCAAAGACGTGCATCAGACCCACGACGTGTCCGAGTTCGTGCGCGATGGTCTTGTAGGGAGTGTCCTTACCCTGAGGCAAGTTGCGCTGCTGGAGCGGCTCGAAAATCTTTGAGTTGATGACCACGCAGTGGTTGTAATTCGGGAACTTGTCCACCTTCTTATCGTACACGGCCAGTCCCTCAATGGGGTGAAAAGCGGGTGCGTGCGGCAGATGCGCCACGCCGAGAGTCATCAGGTTCGGATCACCGTCCGGACGGAAAGGGAAAATGTAGACGTTGATGTACCTATTGATGGGGAAACCCATCTCGTAGTACGTGCCGCCGGGTTTGTCGCCCATAACCGTCTCGATCGCCAGATCCTTATCCGTGATTTCGTGCCGGATGATGCCCGCGGGCGTCAGCTGTTTGCCCTCCGGATCCTGCGTGGCAAGGGAGAAGCGGAGATTGAGGTTCGTGAAAGGTCTGGGACCATCCTCATAGTATCTGGGATCCCTGCCCCACCCGCTCGGCTCCACGGGCCAACCCTTGTAGATGTCGTTGACCTGATCGAGGATGCCCTGAAGCTGGGTCGAATTGATGGGATAATAGTCGTCGAGGTCGTCCGTGGGGCTGTTCTTTTCTTGGAGGCGCTTCTCGTTGTCGGCGTTGTAGAGGACGTGAAAGATGACTTTGAGGTCGTACTGCTGGTTGGAAATGTCTACGTTGCCGAACCCCTGCGTGACGTTCAGCGTCACGCTTTGTGCTCCGGCCGTTATTTGGACCGCTCCCTTACGCTCTGCTTTGCCGAAATTGGGGTCCACTTTCACCGTCATACGGATCTGACCGTTCGCGGCTCCCCTCACGGCATTCGGGTGGAGCCAATCCTCTGCCGATTTCGCCTCCCATGCCTCATTGGAGGAGACGACCACTTTGAGCGTGTCTCCGCTTGAGGAGGCGAAGAAGTCCGTTTGGTCCGCCTTCAGTTCGTCAAACGATGTGGTGGGCAGACACCCCGCCATCAAAGAGATGAGGACGAGAGCAAGTGCCGTGATGAGCGTGCAGCGGAGGGCGTTTGTCGGAGTCATCGGGAGATTATTCGTAAGCTTTCTCAATAATTTCCCTGACTCTGTCCGGCGTGCAGATGCCGCCCTCTCCGAGTATCGTACCACGCTCTTTGAAGCGGCGCGCCACTTCTTCGCCCGTCTCGCGGGGCACGCCGCCTTCTTTCAACGACGCGGGCAGACCGAGGGAATGGATAAATTGCTCTATGGCTTGCACGGTGGGTTCGAAGAGCTCTTCGTCCGTCGTCCCTTGAAGCCCGAAAACTCGGCGACCGAGCTGAGCCGTCTTGGCGAGCTTATGCGCCTTGAGGACGCGAAGCAGTGAGGGCAGGATCATTACGAGGGAGACGCCGTGCGTGATGCCTAAGAGGGCGGTGAACTCGTGACCGATGCGGTGCGTGGCCCAGTCCTGCTCGACGCCCATACCGAGGAAGCCGTTAAGCCCCATAGTGGCTGAGAGCAGATACTCCGAAGCTACGTCATAGTCGTCGTTTTTCTCCAGACGGAGCGGGGCAAAGTCGAGGACATTAAGCAGCACGCCCTCGGCCATACGGTCCATCACCCCACTCTGCCCGGGGTAAGTGAGGTACTGCTCCAGGATGTGGACGAAGGTGTCCGCGATGCCTGCCGCTACCTGCCGGGGCGGGAGGGTGTACGTATAGGTCGGGTCAAGGAGCGAGAAGAGGGGGTACTCGGAGTAGAAGGCGTATTTTTCGCCAAGGGCTCTATTGGAGATCACTGCCCCGCGGTTCATCTCGGAGCCGGTTGCGGGGACGGTGAGCACCGTGCCCATGGGGACGAAGCCGTCATACACCCCGCTACGGACGATTTCCCAAGCGGAGAGGCGGGGTGTCCGGATGGCTGCAGCGATGAGCTTGGAGCCGTCAAGGACGGAGCCGCCCCCCACTGCGAGGATGAAATCGATGCCCTTCTCGCGTCCCGTGGCGATAGCCCTCTCGAGCGTAGAGACATCGGGGTTGGCTTCGATGCCGCCGAAGGGGACGACTTCGCAGCCTTCGAGGCTCGCCATCACGGTATCATAGATGCCGTTTTTGAGGACACTGCCGCCGCCATAGGTGAGGAGGATCTTTCGGGTGCCGTCGGGCAGGAGGTCTCTGAGCTTGCGGGAGACGCAATCTTTGCCGAAAACCAGTCTGGTGGGGTTTTTGAAGTCGAAGTTTCTCATATCCTTTTTACGCTCTAAGTATGACTTATTTTTCGGTCTGTACCAAATTTTCTTCCCGGCCTGTACCGGAAAATCGTCTCGGTACGTACAGGGAGGAAGCCTCGGTACGTACTTAACTTTTCTCGCGCTCCACGCACGGCTTATTGCGCCCCTTGGGGGACTCTTCGCCGAGAAGTCGGGAGAGGAAGCCGTTCATCTCTTTCTCCCAACCCTTTAGGAGCGGTTTGTCCATCACGGTCCACCCGCCGTCTACTTTGAAGATGGGCTTGCACTTCTCCGAGCTCAAGTCGGTGTAGAGGACGGCAAAAGGTGTCTGAAAGATCTGCTGCTCGAAGTAGCCCTCGTGTACGAGGGTCTCCACAAGTCTGCGGAGCAACTCCCGTGCTTCCGTGCTTTTTTCGAGGACGGCATCGGGAGTCGGAGTTTCCTCTTCGGGCGTCCAGGCATAGATCACGTCCTCGGAAGTCACCGTCTCGTCTTCGTCCGAGAGGGTCACTTCGCCGCTCGAGAAGTCGACCGTTATTTTGAGGGTATTGAGGACAAGGATGCCTGCTTTTTCGAGCTCTTTGTAGAAGTTGTCAAAGAGTTCGCGAAGGACTTTTTCTGTGGAAGAGTTGTCCATAAGATCCGGGGAAGACGATTAGTGAAGTTATTGGTGCCTCAGCTCCGCAAGACGAGCCTGCACTTTGGCGAGTTTCTCTGTGGCATCGGATTCTTTTTTCCGCTCCATATCGACGACCGCTTGGGGGGCATTGGCGACGAATTTCTCATTCCCCAGCTTGCCTTGTACGGACTTGAGGAAACCGAGGTAGTGCTTCTGCTCTCCTTCGAGCTTCGAGATCTCGGCCTCGATGTCCACGTGTCCGTCCACCGGCACGCCGTAGGTCTCGGTTCCCGCCATAAAGCGCTCAAGTGTGGCACCCTCTTCGGCAGCGGGGAGGAAGTCGGTGATGCCGGCGAGCTTGGAGAGGACGGCTTTTTCGTCCACGCCGAGGATGCCGTCCGGCACGATGAGCTTGAGCCCCTCTTTCGGCGAGATGCCTTTGGAGACGCGGATATTACGGATGAAAGTGATCACCTCTCTGAGGTGGTCCATCATTTCGAGGACAGATCGATCCGCTTCTCCGTACTCGGGCAGCTGACAAGTCATGATGCTCTCGCCCGCTTTCCGATCCCCCTGCGCCTGCCAGAGCTCTTCCGTAATGAAGGGCATAAAGGGATGGAGCAGGAGAAGCAATTCCTCAAAGAACCGGTTCGTCGCGCTCATCGTATCGGGATCCGTGGGCGCCCCATAGGCGGGCTTCACGAGCTCAAGGTACACGCCACTGAAATCGTCCTTAATCAGCCGGTACAGAAGCAGCATCGCGTCGCTGATACGGTACTTGGAGAAGTGGTCGGCAAGGATCGAAGCCGACTCCTTGAGAAGCTCACGAAACCACTTGATGGCAGCCTTAGATGCGTCCGTCTGCGCTACCTCCCCGCTTACCGTCCAGCCCTGAATGAGGCGGAAAGAGTTCCAGATCTTATTGGAGAAATTACGCCCTTGTTCGCACAGAGATTCGTCGAAGAGGATGTCGTTGCCGGCAGAGGCCGCGCTCATCAGCCCCATACGTACACCGTCGGCGCCGTAGAGGTCTATCAGTTTGATAGGATCCGGACTGTTGCCGAGCTGTTTGCTCATCTTCCGTCCCTGTTTGTCCCGGACTATTCCGGTGAGGTAGACGTTGCGGAAAGGCACTTCCCCACGGTACTCGATCCCCGCGATGATCATACGCGCGATCCAAAAGAAGAGTATATCCGGACCGCTGACAAGGTCGTTGGTGGGGTAATAGTAGTCGAGCTCGGCGTTATTTTTGTCCAAAGGCGAGCCGAAGACGCTCATGGGCCAAAGCCAGGAGGAGAACCAGGTGTCCAGGGTATCCGGGTCTTGGCGTAAGTCGTCAGCGGTGAGGGCATCGTCACCGGTCATCTTCCGTGCCTCTTCGAGAGCCACGTCGACCGTCTCGCCCACCACGATCTGACCGCCGGGGAGGTAGTATGCGGGGATGCGGTGTCCCCAGTACAGCTGTCTGGAGATGTTCCAGTCCTTGATGTTTTCCATCCAAGAGGCGTAGATACCTTTGAATCTCGGAGGTACGAGCTTGACCGTCTCGTCCTCCATGACGGCTTTGTATGCCGGCTTGGAGAGGTCGCTCATCTTGAGGAACCACTGCATCGAGAGCTTGGGCTCGATGGGTACGTCGGTGCGCTCGGAGTAGCCTACGGCGTTCGTGTAGTCCTCGACTTTCTCCATCAGTTCGAGGTCGGAGAGCTCGCGGGCAAAAGCCTCCCGCACGTCGAAGCGGTCCCGGCCTTCGTACTTGCCTCCCGCTGCGTTGAGGGTGCCGTCGTCGTTGAAGACGTCTATGGCGGGAAGGTTATATTTCTGCCCGAGCATGTAGTCGTTGATGTCGTGACTCGGGGTGACTTTGAGGCATCCGGTACCGAACTCGATGTCTATGTAGTCGTCTTCGATGATCGGTATCTCGCGTCCCACGACAGGGACGATGACGTGCTTGCCTCTGAGCCAATGGTAGCGCTCGTCCTCGGGGTGGATGCAGACGGCGACGTCGCCGAAGATGGTCTCGGGGCGGGTGGTGGCGACGGTGATGAAGCGTCCTTTTTCCTCAGCCACTTCGTACTTGACGTAGTAGAGCTTGGAGTGGGCTTCTTTGTGGATCACCTCTTCGTCGCTGATGGCGGTCTTGGCCTTGGGGTCCCAGTTGACCATACGCACGCCGCGGTAAATTAGACCTTTGCGGTAGAGGTCGCAGAAGACCCCGACGACGCCCCGGCTTCTCTCTTCGTCCATCGTGAACGCGGTGCGGTCCCAGTCGCAGGAGGCGCCGATTTTCTTGAGCTGCTCGATGATGATGCCGCCGTGCTCGCGGGTCCAGTCCCAGACGTATCCCAGGAACTCTTCGCGCGTGAGGTCGCTCTTTTGGATGCCTTCCTTGGCGAGCTTGGCGACCACTTTGGCCTCTGTGGCGATGGAGGCGTGGTCGGTGCCGGGCACCCAGAGGGCGTTGAATCCCGTCATACGGGCGCGCCGCACGAGGATGTCCTGAAGGGTATTATTGAGCATGTGCCCCATGTGGAGTACGCCGGTGACGTTGGGCGGCGGCATCACGATCGTGAAGGGCGTCCTGCCATCCGGCTTGCTTGCAAAGAGCTTATGCTCCATCCAATAGCTGTACCACTTGTCTTCCACGACCTTGGGGTCATATTTGGCGCTGAGTTCTTCGGACATACGTATGTGTATATTGTTTCTTTATCTGTGTAAGCTTGCCTCTTTTCGGGAAGAGGTATTCGTTTACAAAGATACACTTTTTTGGAGGTTAGTCCAGAGTTCCATTCCTACTGGGTATATGCTTCCTTGTATGAAGACATACGCCACCATTAGTCGCTCCGGGCGCTAATGGTGACGCAATTATCCTAAAGGGTATACCTAAATCTTTTCAGTCCCTATTGTTTCCAGATTGTCGCTTTGGGATTATTTGTTTTTTGTCTTTGTTTTAATCTTATCTGAAGGTTCATCTTAAACAATAAGGATCCGTCACTGGCTCTCTCAATCTTTCCGTAATCATTCCTCGTCGTACTGGACCGATCCAAAAATGCGTTATGAAAAAGATAATCCTCAAATCGATTACGGTCGTAAAAATGATACACAAGGACATCTCCGTCCGTTTTTACTACCAGATAGCCTCCATTTGCGTCATAAATGCCTTTCCAACTTGTGGCAGGGACCATCCCTAAAGCTATTGCCGTCAAAAGCTGTTTTACTTTGTATTCATAGTACGGAGGTGCGTTTTGTCCTGTACGATATCCGATGGGATTCTCATCCACCAGCAAATCTGTAAGATCCTTTACGTAATTGTCTCCTGTCTTCAACTGACCAAGAAGAAGATGAGATATAATCTCGGGAAGAGCCCCATCCAAGAGAATAAGGTTATTCTCAAATGTAAGGCTGTCCACCTTTTCGAAGACAAATGAGCCTCCCTTTTTCTTAATCGCATTAAAACGGTCTATTATCTTTTGCTTAGTTTTTAGGGAATTAATCTCCGTTATCTCTTCATCCGAAAGGTTTACCCCTTCTATCCTAAAAATAAAATTTGTAGCCCTGCTCGCATTCAATAGGGTCGACGGATTCCCTAACTGAGACTTAATGCTGAATCCCAGTTCACAATCCGTTTTAGCACGACAATCATGCAATACAATACGGATGTCTGTCTTATCTGTTGACGGAGCCTTCAACGTCTTGCAACGCACTTTTTCCATAAATGTTTCGGTGTCCGGAATAGAAAAAGATCCCTTGCCTTCCTGTATTGCACGAAACAACGTTCCAGCCTCCTTAAGGAATTCACCTGCTGGGATATTAAGTAGTTCACGGCCATCAGAAGACAATATGTGTATCAAGCTGTCACGTATTACGTAGTCGATATCTCCATCCTTTTCCTGTCTCAAGATCATAACGATGGGATAAAAGAGATTCTTGATTTTCTCCAGATTCTCATCCCCTGCATATACAGTTCTTTCTCCCAATAGTTTGAAGAGTGCATAAATTTCGCTCCACTCTCCTTTGTTCCCCGATAAAGCCATATTATTTATGGGTATTCAATCCTATTCTCTTCAGTATCTCAGTCGCGGTTGCCTGTATGGCAGGGACGGCCACAGAATTGCCGAACTGCTTGTATGCGGCCGCATCTGAAACACCTATCACAAAATCATCCGGAAAGCCTTGTAATCTTGCCCATTCCCTCGGAGTCATTCTACGCAATCCTTCTCTATTGACTTCTCCTTTTATGTTTGTTACAGGAGTGTAATCCGTTAGCCGGTTGTCAATAACCAGATTTCGTTCCCGTCCCATTCCCCCTACAACTATTGCATTTGCAATACCATCGTCGGGGATTATTTCATACCCGAATCCGTTCCCTTTTGCCGCGTGTCTCTCTTTGTGTGCGATCAATGTCTCAATATACCGGGTGGAGAGGTAGTATTTGACGGAAACCTCATTTTCTTCCTTGATATCTGCAAATCTTTTCCCGGTATCTGTTGGTTCCGGATAAGTAAATTCCGTTACATTTTGATCCTTTCTAAAACCGACAATGTACACGCGCTCTCGGTGTTGCGGAACCCCGAAATTCATTGCATTCACAATTTGGGGCTCCGGAACAAAATAGTCCAAATCTTCTCTGAGAATTTTTAGTATAATCTTGAGAGTTCTACCCTTATCATGTAACATCAGACCTTTAACGTTCTCCAAGAAGAACGCTTTTGGACGTTTACGTCTCAAAATTTCGGCGACGTCAAAGAAAAGAGTACCCCTGGCTTCTTCAAATCCTAACCGTTTTCCAGCCAGAGAAAATGATTGACAGGGAAAACCTGCGCAAAGAATGTCAAATCCATCCGGTATAAAAGATTTGGTGGATTCCTTGGTGATATCTCCGAAAGGAATTTCTCCGTAGTTCAAGAAGTAAGTTTTTTGGGCTTGAGGATCCCACTCGGAGGAAAAAACGCACTTTCCCCCGAGGTTTTGCATTGCCAGTCGGAATCCTCCAATGCCTGCGAACAAGTCAATAAAGGTAAATTCGGCGGGATCTTTGGGTAGGAACGGTACTTTTACATCCAAATCAAATAAAGGCATTCTCGCTTGTTCTTCGCTCGAATGTTTCTTGGAAGGAACGGAAGTACATCCCCCGTCAATGATCCCGTCACGCTTGCCCAAGAGAATCTCTGCTTTTTCCTTATATGATGACCCGAATTTGTTGGATTTATTGTGCAGGTAATGGGAAATAATGGAGAGTTGGTCATTAATAGACTGTGGACTACATTTCTCTTCAAAGGAATGAGAGGTGAGTTTTACTTTAGGGGATCCTTTTTGCTCCATATAGTCCTCAAACAGTCCGGCTGATGTTTCAAGCTTACGCATACTTATGTAATTCATTATCTCCGACAGGCACTTGTCGGGGTATTTTTCTATTTCTGTGTCCCAAAATCGAAATACTTTCCAGCCTTGCTTGGTCAGTATGGAATTAACCTCTTTGTCCCTCTCTATGTTGCGCTCTATCTTCTTGATCCAAAAATCGATATTGGTCTTATGATCGAACTTTCTACGATTCCAATCCCTCCCATGCCAAAACTCTCCATCACAGAATATGGCAATCTTGAGACCCCGAAAAGTGAAGTCGGGCTTACCGGGAACGGTCTTATCATTCTTTACATATCGTAGTCCCGCATTCCAAAGAATACGGGAGAAGAACAATTCGGGCTTGGTGCCTGTAGACTTGTTGGCTGCCATATTTCTATGACGCTGTTCTTTTGTCAGTTTATCCACGTCTACAAATTTACAAAAATCCATGGCCAAAAGAAAGGGATCTAAAGCAGAGGGGGAGGAACCGGTTGAGAGAGGTGCCACTCTTGACTAAGGGGTGGCGGTTTGGTGACTTTAAGAGGAGGGAAAAAGAAAGAGCCGTCCGCTGTCTTCTCATCCTCCCGTCTCTCCGGCTTCCGGCTCCTGTACTCCGGGATAAACGGGGTACAGACCGGGGAGATTTCCTCGGCACGTATCTCGCCAAAGCGACCTACGGGCCGGGAAAATCTTCCCGGTACGTGCAAGATTTCCGCCTATCTCCGTCCTCCGTAAACCTCGCCATCTGTGGGGAGAGAGGCGCCCGGACAGGTACCCAGTAGTGGGTATTTTGAGCAAAAAAAGTTTCTTTTCCTTACCTTTTTAGGAAATTTGCGCCAAGAGAAGCGCATCATTCGCGTCTTGATAGTTCATTCTTTTTACCCCTATATTCATAATGACAGACATTCAACCGATTTACCGGAAAACACTGCTCCTCCTCTGTGCGCTTTGTAGCTTCTTTCTCACGGTCTTCGCCGCACCCGGGACTGCAACCGAGGACAATGAACCCGGCACCGACACCAATATCGTCGGACACGTGGTGGACAAAGAAACGGGCGAGCACATCGCCGGCGTGACCATCTTCCTCAAAGGCACTTCCCACGGCGTCTCCACCGATGCCTCGGGTCACTACTTCCTCCGCAACATCAAGCCCGGAACCTATACCCTCGTGATGCAGAGTATCGGCTACCGCGCAGAAGAGCGCAAAGTGACACTCGTCCTCGGGAAGACACTCGAAGTCAATTTTGAAGCCATTCCCGATGCTCTCGGTCTCGACGAAGTGGTCGTCTCTGCCAATCGCCAGACCACGCTCCGCAAGGAGGCACCCGTACTCGTGAGCGTACTGGACGAGAAACTCTTTAAGATCGCCAACGCCGTCACCGTCTCGCAGGGACTTACTTTCCAGCCCGGTCTCCGGGTCGAAAACGACTGCCAAAACTGTGGCTTCAACCAAGTCCGCATCAACGGTCTTGACGGGCGCTACTCGCAAATACTCATCGACTCCCGTCCTTCCTTCAGCGCACTTGCCGGCGTCTACGGCTTGGAGCAGATTCCCGCCAATATGGTGGATCGCATCGAAGTGATACGGGGCGGGGGATCGGCCCTCTACGGAGCCAACGCCATCGGAGGGGTCATCAACATCATCACCAAAGAGCCACTCTTCAACAGCTTCAACTTCACCGAAAACCTCACCCTCGCCGGAGGCAGGACTCCAGATAACACCGCCGGCTTCAACGGCACCATCGTAGGCGCAGACGGGCGTATCGGCGGGATGATTTTCGGACAAAACCGGAAACGCACGCCCTGGGATGCCAATGGAGACGGGTTCAGCGAACTGGGTCTCCTCAAAAGCAATGCCTTCGGCGGACGAATCTTCTTCCGACCCTCTTACCAAGACAAGATCAGCATCGAAGGACATTTCATTAAGGAAGAGCGCCGAGGCGGAGACCGTTTCGACCTACCCGAGCATGCAGCCTCCGTCGCAGAGAGCATCGGTCACAACATCTACAGCGTCAATGCCAATTGGAACCACTTCACGGAAGACCGCATGGGGCAGCTCCAAGTCTACGGGGCAGCCGAGGTCATCGACCGGGCAAGTTACTACGGGGGCATCGGCGACGACAATGTGGGCTCTCTCGGACACGTCCCACTCGAGGAGTTCGGCACCAACTTCGGTCGCACCAAAGGTCTAACCTACGTCGGCGGGGTACAGTACACCCATAAGTTTGACCGGCTCCTCTTCGCTCCCGCCCGCATCTTGGTGGGTGCTGAGTACAAGTACGACTCGCTCAAGGACGATATGCCGATCCGTGCCTGGGAAAAAGACGAGAAGACCGGAGAGAGCAAGAATCCCCCTATCAACCAATACATCCACAACGGTTCTCAGCTCGCCCAGATTGAGTGGTACAACGAAGACTTCACCGTACTCCTCGGCGGCCGGCTCGATGAGCACTCCCTCGTAAAGACGGAGAAAGGCGCCCTCCTGCCTATATTCTCGCCGAGGGCGACTTTCCGATACAATCCCACGGAGCACATCAGCCTCCGTGCCACGTACGCTATGGGCTTCCGCGCACCGCAGGTCTTTGACGAAGACCTCCACGTAGCGGTCGTCGGAGGCGAGAGCCAGCGTGTCGTGAATAAGCCCGGTCTCAAGCCCGAGTACAGCCACAACGTAAACCTCTCCTCGGATATGTACTTCCACAGCGGGGACTGGCAGGGTAACGTCCTCGTCGAAGGGTTCTACACCCGACTCCTCGGAGCCTTCACCAACGAAGAAATCGGCAACAACGGGTTCTTCTCGCTCTACCAAAGGGTCAACGGCTCCGGAGCTACCGTGGCGGGCGTAAACCTTGAAGCCCAACTCGCGTGGAAAACCCTCTCGCTCCAAGCCGGCATCACCTACCACAAGAGCCTCTGGGACGAAGCCCAGGAATGGGGCAGCCGTACCCTCCTCGCGGGTGAAACGGCAGAAAGTCCTAAGGAGATCAATACCCTCGCGGACAACGGTCCGGAGAAACTCGAAGGCTTCTCCCCGAGTGGCGAACTCCTCTCCCTCACTTCTCGCGATATGCTCCGCACACCCGACATCTACGGCTACCTCACTGTGACGTACAATCCTCTGAGGCGTCTCACGCTGAGCGCGACACTCAATTACACCGGCTCTATGTACGCTCCGCACGTCATCGAAGTGGGTCGCCGTGCAGCCGTTATAGACGCCGACCTCGTCGCAGCAGGCAAGCGTCCCGACACTTCGCACAGCGAAAATGCCCCCAGATGGGACCGACTCGAACGCACGCCCGGCTTCTGGGATCTCGGAGCAAAAATCTCCTACGATTTCTCCCTCTTCAATACTGCGGGGCTCCAGCTCTACATCGGGGCAAACAACCTCCTGAACCAGTTCCAAAAAGACTTCGACTTCCGTGGATTCCGCGACAGCGCCTACATCTACGGACCCACTCAGCCCTTCTCGATCTACACGGGACTCTCAATCTCCATCTAATACTTTTACACAGTTCTTTTTCGCGAAAAGCACCGAAGCGGTTTATCACTTCGGTGCTTTTCTTTTTCTTTGGGATACAGACCAAGACAACTTTTTCGGTCTGTACAAAGTTTTCGGCTCATACAGACCGAAAACTTTTTCTCGGTACGTACCAAATTCAGCCGGGCGATGAGGGTCTAAAAGAGAGAAGCCCGACCCCGGAAGCCGGTGCCTCTTTCAGTCCCAAAAACCCATCGCATCAAGGACGTCGTCTTCGTCGTCCTTGGAGTAGTCCTCGTCCGAAGCCGCGAGCAACATTTCGCCGCTCTCGCCGTCGTCCTCGTCGTCCATCCAGTCGAAGGTGTCTCCGGGGTGCATAAAGTCATCCAAATCACGCCGTTCCTTCTTCGTCGGTCTGCCGAGCCCTTTCGCTCTCGCCTGCATACCGCTCATACGCTGCATCTCTATGAGATCGTATTCGGACTGAGGGGTGATGTTCTCGAGAAACTGAGGGACGAGCTTGGCGCCCACTCGGCTCGGAGGGATGCCGATGACGCGAAAAGAGTAAGTGACGGGCGGCTTGCGTACCTTGACGACGTCGCCCTCCTTGACGGGCGAAGAGGGTTTGGCGATCGTGTCGCCGATCCGTACACGGCTGTTTTTGATCGCCGTGGCCGCCACGGAGCGGGTCTTGTAGACACGGACGCTCCAGAGCCATTTGTCGATGCGTGTTTGGCTCATGGCTCTTCCTTCCGGTGTTTGTTGAACGCGTTCATCGTCCGCTCCAGTCCAGCGAGGACGAAACTCTTAATCGTCTCGGACGCCGTATGGAGCAGATCGGGCATCTCGGCGCGCTCCTCGGGGGCAAACTTCTCGAGCACGAAATCGATCTGCCCCCCTCTCGGGAAGTCGTTGCCGATGCCGAAGCGGAGACGCGGGTACTTATTCGTGCCGAGCATTTCTTCAATGTTCTTAAGACCGTTATGCCCCCCTGCGCTACCCTGACCTTTGAGCCTGAGTGTACCGAAAGGCAGAGCGAGGTCGTCGACGAGGACGAGGATATTCCCCGGCGCCACCTCTTCGGCTCTGGCCCAGTGACGGACTGCGTTGCCGGAGAGGTTCATATAGGTGTCCGGTTTGAGGAGTACGACGAGCTTGTTTTTGATACGGCCTTTCGCCACGGCGCCGAAGCGTGCGGGGGCAAAAGAGAGGCCGAGGTCGCGGGCGAGTTCGTCTATGATGAGGAAACCGGCGTTGTGCCTGGTGCCGTCGTACTCCGCACCGATATTGCCGAGACCGACGATGAGGTACTTATTTTCGTTCATAAGGAGTAGTTTTTCAAGTTAGGTCTTCGCAAAGAAGGCCTAACACACGATAAACGAAGTTTTTCGTGGAGACCTTTGCAGAGTGCCTCAGATGCAAGACGTCCGAGTGCGAGGGCGACGGGAGTGTACTCACCGTACACGACCAAGCCCGAGACGCGAAACGGGCGCAGCAGATGAGGTGCTATGCAAAGGTCTTCAAGTACATTTCAGCCACTTCTTCGAGCTCGGCATACCACTTCTCTCCGAAAGCCCTCGTGAGGGGAGCTTTCAGAAACTGATACAGCCTGACCCCTTTCGCCCGACCGAGCCTGCGCGCGGGCTCACAGATGGGCTTCCAGCGGTGGTAATTGACGGCCACCATTTCGCCCACCATAGAGAGGCGGACGGGGTAGAGGTAGCATGAGATGGGCTTAAAGAAAGCGGGGCTCACGCCTTCTGTGTGCCCTTTTTCAAAGGCACAGCGCGCCGAGCCGTCTTTTTCAAAGCAGGTGAAAGCGCACTCCCTGCCGCGGAAAAGGGTCGTCAGCCGGTCTCCGTCACTGTCTGTGTAGGCGAAACCGCGCTTTTCGACCTCTCGGACAGCCTCCTCCCGAAGGTATCGCTTGATGTCGGGGAAAGCTTCTCTCATCGACGTCTCTTCGTCCTCCGTGACCGGCGCGCCTCCGTCGCCCTCAATGCAGCAAGCGCCTTTGCAGGCCTCGAGATCGCAGACGAAAAAAGTGGTGATCACGTCCGAAGAGACAAGTGTGCCTTGGATGTCGATAATGGCAGGACCCATATAGGATTTTGTGATTGGAAGAGGTAAACTCAAAGTCGGTGCCAAGCCCTTTGAAGAAAGGGGTACAGACCAAAAAATATTTTTCGCCCAAGCCGAGATTCACACCCGGTACGGACATAGCAAATCGTCTCGGTCTGTACCAAAAACGAGCCCGGGACAAGGCGCCACTCGTGACGGCCTCTCCCGGACTTGTAGGATGGGGTGAAGAGAAGCTCCTTTAGGCTTCTGCAGGTGCTTCTTCGCCTTCTTCTGCTTCTTCTTCGGATGCCTGACCGACACCGGCGCTGCGGGCTGCACGAGTGGTGCGGACAGCGGCCACGACAGCAGCTTTGGCGTTAAGCACTTCGAGACCCTCGAAAGAAACCTGTCCCACTTTCATCGTCTTACCGAGACCGAGCTTGGAGACGTCAATGTGGAGCTGTTCGGGGATGTCCTTGTAGAAACCTTTCACCTTGAGCTTGCGCATATCGAGGTTGAGCTTACCACCGGCACGTACACCGACGGGGAAACCGTCGAGTACCACGGGCACTTCCATCGTCACGGGCTTGTCGGCAAAGACTTCGAGGAAGTCGAGGTGGAGGATTTCGTCCGTAACGGGGTGGAACTGGAGCTCCTGGATGATGCACTTCCTTTCCTTGCCGTCGATGGTGAGGTTGACGAGGTAGATATCCGGCGTGTAGAGGAGGTTGCGGAGATCGTCCTTCTTAACCGTGATATTGATGTGGTCTTCTCCGCCGTAGATGTTTGCGGGGATGAGACCCTCCTTGCGGAGCTTCTTCATTTCGCGCTTGCCGAGGACGTCACGCTTCGTCGCGCTAAGAGCGTATTCTTTCATGATTTAAGTCTAAGTGTATGTGTTACTCAAAAACCGGACCGGACGGATGTCCGTGTCGTCCGTTTTCCCATCACACGTTGCAGACCGCTTCTCCACCCGAAGGGAATGACTGCCTGCACCTCGCTTTGGGAGGTATTTCCTTTACGCTTCGGCGTTTTCGGGAGCTTCGGCTGCGGCTTCTTCGCCTTCGACTTCTTCGGCACCTTCGACCTCAGCTTCGGCGTTTTCGGCAGCGAGCTTGCGTTCCTTCTCTGCCTGACGCGCTGCTTCTTCAGCCTTGGCCTGAGCCTTGGCGGCAGCTATCTCGGCAGCATTTTCGCTTTCGACGATGACGGGGACTTCGACCGTAATGTCACGGTGGAGACGTACCTTCGCCACGTATTCGCCGATCTCTTTGATGCCGCCTTGGAGTTGGAGCATTTTGCGGTTGACTTCAAAGCCTTGGGCTTCGAGGTTGTCGGCCACCATGGCAGCGGTAACGGAGCCGTAGATGGTGCCGGTATTGCTCGTCTTGACGAGGAGGTTCGCTTTGGCGCCTTCGAGTTTGTCGGCCAGGGCTTGAGCGTCTGCCTTTTCTTTCGCGAGCTTGCGCTCTTGCTGGCGCATATTTTCAGCCAAGACCTTCAGGGAAGTTTCGTTCGCGATAATGGCCTTGCCTTGCGGGATTAGAAAGTTTCTGCCATACCCGGGCTTTACTTCGACGACGTCGTTTTTGAAGCCGAGGTTGGAGATGTCTTCTTTCAAAATAATCTTCATAGAGTGTATTCTGTCTCCTTATGTGAATGTTTCGTGTAAGTGGTCTCCCGGGGGTTAGTCGAGCAGGTCGGCGACGTAGGGGAGGAGAGCCAAGTGGCGGGCGCGCTTCACAGCGGTAGCGACGCGGCGTTGGAACTTGAGGGAGTTGCCGGTGATACGGCGGGGGAGGATTTTGCCCTGTTCGTTGAGGAACTTCTTAAGGAACTCGGGGTCCTTGTAGTCCACATACTTGATGCCTGCTTTCTTGAAGCGGCAGTATTTCTTGGGCTGGGTAAGGTGGGTACGGCGACGTTTGGTATTTTGGCGTCCGCCTTTCTTGTCTTGTGCCATTGTGTGCTGATCTAAGAGGTGGTCTTACTGTTCTACGTTTGCTTCGACTTCTGCGGTACCTTCGGCATTTTCAGCCTCTGCAGCTGCGGAGCCTTCGGTCTTTCCGGAGCGGATTTTGCGACGCTTTTCGGCGTATTCGTGCGCAAACTTGTCCTGCTTGAACGTGAGGAAGCGGATGACGTTGTCGTCACGGCGATAGTTGACTTCGAGTTTGTCGACGAAGTCTCCTTCTGCGTCAAACTCTACGAAGACGTAATAGCCGGCAGACAGCCTCTTGATGGGGTATGCGAGCTTGCGCTGACCCCACTCTTCTTTGTTCACGACGGTACCGCCGTTGTCGGTGATCATACCGGTGAACTTGTCTACCGTTTCCTTTGTCTGATCGGCAGACAAAACGGGACTTAGAATGAAAACGGTTTCGTAATGATTCATTTGTTTTGTTACTCTTACCTTATTAGGGGTTTGAAAAATAATGATTTAGCGACCGCAAAGGTACTATTTTTTTACTTCCCTGCAAAATTTATTTTCCCCTTCCGCCGAAAAATCTTGCACCTCCGACCTTCGCCCCAAGCGAGACACAGGCCGAGGCGATCTTCCCGGTCCGTACCTTTTTGCAGCGAGACACGTACCGAGGCAATCACGAGATACAGGCCGGGATTACCCCCTCATATTAGTCGTAAAGGGGACGGGTGACGAGGTCGTGAAAGAGCGCTGCAAAAGCAGAAGCACACGCGTCCGCAAAAGCCCTGCCCTTCTCCGCTGTCGCCCGGCGCGGGTCGCCCACGCCGGTATCCCGGCTGATTTTACTCCAGTCGCGCGGTGTCCACGCCACCCCTTTGCGGAGCGCGTCGGAAGCAAACGTCGTGGAGGCCCCGTCGCCTGCCTTGGAGAGGTCGACGTAGTCCGGATGGTAGTGCATCATCACGGAGGTCTCCAGCTCGTCCGCGTGATCGCCGACGATGTCGAAGTACCCCTCCGGCTTCACCGCACGGTACCACTCGCCCGCGAAGACGAGGAAGTCCGGTAGCTCGAACGCGAGGTCGCGAATCATCCCCTTGAAGGAGTTGCCGCCGTGACCGTTGATGACGACGAGTTTCCTCACCCCCTGTCGGTAGAGCGCATAGGCGATGTCCCGAAAGACGGCGGTCTGCGTCTCCTGCCGGAAATGGATGCAGAAAGGAAGGTCGAACTGCCCCGGGTTATGCGACCCCAGCGGCATAGCGGGCATCACGACACAACGGTGTCCGTACTTCTCCAGAGCCAGGCGGGCGGCATCGAGCGCCACGTCACGGGCGAGGAGCGCGTCCGTGAGGTAAGGGAGGTGGAGGTTATGCGGTTCGATGGCGCCCCACGGGAGGACGACGAGGTCGGGAGCAAGGTCTTTCATCCCGCCGAGGTTGGCGGAAGTAAGGTCGAGATAGTCTGCCATAAACGTTTGTTTTATGGAAAAGGAGACACCGGCCCCCCCGTGTCTCCTTTCCCGGGTACTCTTAGAAGTTATTGAGACTGATGGCGAGCTTATCGTCGTAGCGGATCTGCTCGGAGAGGAGGGTCTTCTCCATAGCCTTACGGACGGCGCGGTACTTGGGATCGTCGTAGAGGTTATGGAGCTCCCGGGGGTCTTCCTTCAGGTCGTAAAGCTCCCAGAAGTCGTCCTTATTGTAGAAGTGTATCAGTTTGTAGCGATCGGTGCGCACCCCGTAGTGGCGCATCGCCATATGCTCCGCGGGGTACTCGTAGAAGTGGTAGTAGAGCGCGTCGCGACCCGGGAGCTGCTTCTCGCCCCTTAGGAGCGGCATAAGGCTCTTGCCCTGCATATCCGCGGGGATGGGTACGCCTGCGGCGTCGAGGACGGTGGGGGCGATGTCGATGTTTTGGACCAGCTCGCCGATCGCTCCGCGTGCGTCCAAGCCTTTCGGCAGATGCATAATGAGCGGGGTGCGGAAGCTCTCTTCGTACATAAAGCGCTTATCGAACCAGCCGTGCTCGCCCATATAGAATCCCTGGTCGGACATATACATCACGATGGTTGTGTCGAGTAGGCCTTCTTTCTCGAGGTAGTCCATCACGCGGCCGATGCTCTCATCCATAGCGTAGACCACTTTGGCATAGTCGCGCATATAGCGTTGGTACCTCCAGAGTGCTTCTTCCTTTTCGGAGCGCTTCTTAGAGTTGTATTCGGCGATGATTTTGTCGTAAAAGGCACGGTACTTCTTCTGTCCTTCGGGACTGAGTCGGTTGACGAGCTCGGTGTAGTAGTGAGCGAGGACGGTCTCGGGCTTTTCCTGCTCCACTTTTACGTCGTAAGCGATGTCCATATCCCGACCGATGCGCATCTCCGCGTGTTCTGCGGCAGGGCGTCCGGCGTAGTCGTCGAAGAAGGTCTCGGGGACGGGGAACGTGGTGTCCTCAAACTTCTCCAAGTCCTTCACTCTCGGGAGCCAGTCGCGGTGTACCGCCTTGTGCTCGATCCACAGGAAGAAAGGCTTCGATGGGTCGCGTTGCTCTTTCAGCCAGGCAAGGGACTTGTCCGCCACGAGATCCGTGGCGTAGCCTTTGTTGGGTACGGTGTCATTTGGGGCGATGATGGTGTTCGAGTTGTAATAGTCGCCCTGCCCCGGGAAGATCTCCCAGTAGTCGAAGCCCTGCGGGAGGCTCTCGAGGTGCCATTTGCCGACGACGGCCGTCTGGTAGCCTGCGGCGTGGAGGAGCTTGGGAAAAGTCTGCTGGTCTCCGTCGAAGTGGGAGTTGACGTTTTGGAGGTAGCCGTTCTTGTGGGAGTGCTTGCCGGTAATGGTGCAGGCGCGGGAGGGACCCGAGATCGAGTTGGCGACGAAACTGTTGTCGAAGCGCACGCCGCCCTCTGCGATGCGGTCGATGCCGGGTGTCTTCATCAGTCCGCCGTAGCACGACATCATCTGATAGGCGTGATCGTCGCTCTCGATGATGATGACGTTGTAGTGCCCCGCTTCTTGTGCCAAGGCTTTCTGAAAAGCCGGCGAGAGCGCTGCGGCACCCGCGATGAGAGAAAGATATTCCGTTTTCATTATTATAAAGGTAAGTATGGGTTCTGTGGAGGATATTTTTTTGCACGTACCGGGGAGATCTTCCGGTACAGACCGGGAAGGGAAGCCGGCACAGACCGAAAAACTTTTTTCGACCCGTACCAAAATCGGAGTCAGAAACGGTACCCGAGGGTGACGAACATCGTCTGGGTAGTCGTCTTTTTCGAGAGCAGATACCGCGCACTCTCGCCCATATTTTGGAGCCCGACTTGGACACCGAAGCCGAGCTGCACCCGCATATACTCGATACCGAAGCCCCCTTGGAAGCCCCAGTCGAAGCGGTTGTAGCCTTCTTTGAAGGGGTCAAGCTCCGTCACGTGCTCCGTACCTTCGCCCTTAGTGCGGTAAAAGTCGAGGTTGGAAATCTTTCCGCTCACGCCGTAAGCGAGGTACGGACCTACATTTATGTAGCAGCTGAAGGCGGGATTCACCCCGAACCCCAGTTGCGCCAGGACGGGGATCTCCAAGTAATTCAATTCGGCAGGGTAGAGCTGAAGTCCCGGACCGGGGGTGTCCGGACCTATCGCGTACAGCATCCCCTCATTCGAGGCCGTGAACCCCTCCGCGGAGTAGTACAGACCGGGCTTGAGGGAGAAATAAACACCCACGTGATCCACAAGGATAATGTCGGCATCCACCCCGGCTCTGAAGCGGTGAAGGGGGCGGTAGTAGCCGTGGTCCCCTTTTTGATCCAAAGGGGTGCTTACTTGGTACCCGACGGTGGGGATAATGGAGACCTTACGGTGCTGCGCTGAAGCAGAGAGGGCAAGAAGAGCCGCCACGAGAGTGAGGAAAATCTTTTTCATAAAACTGTAATTGATACGGGGAGGTCGAAGCCTTTCCCCCGCAAAGATACTTTTTTCTTAGTACCTTTGGGTCAGACAAAGGACAGAACTTGATAGAAGTCACAATTTATGGAGGACAAACGCCCCAAAATATCTTTCATCGTGCCGGTGTACAAGGTCGAGAAGTACCTCCCCGAGTGCATCGAGAGCATCCTCGGTCAGACTTATCCGGATTTTGAAGTCATCCTCGTGGACGACGGCTCGCCCGACCGGTGCGGGGAGATCTGCGACGAGTATGCGGCGAGAGACGCGAGGATAAGGGTCATCCACCAAGAGAACGGGGGACTGAGCCGGGCGCGGAACCGGGGTATGGATGAGGCGAGAGGGGAGTATCTGTGGTTCGTCGACTCGGACGATTACATCACGAAGGACTGCCTACCCAACATCGTCCACCAGCTCGAAGGTCAAGACCTGGATATGCTCATCCTCTCCTACCTGCTCGACTTCGAGGAGACGGGCAATAAGGAACTCGTCAAAAACAGGGGCGGTGCCGACATCATCACAGGTGAGGACTACGTCAAAGGCGACTACTATGAGGCATTTGCCTGGCTCAAGGTGACGCGTGCCTCTATATTTAGGGAGCACGACCTCCGCTTTCACGAGGGGCTGCAGTACGAAGACATCCAACTGATGCCTTTCCTGATGCGTCACGTGGAGCGGCTTGCCTTCTCTAACCTCGAAGACGGCGCCTACTGCTACCGCATCCGACCCGGGAGCATCACGACGACGACGGACGTCGATAAGCAAAAGCGTCAGATAGAGATGTGCTTCGAGATCGAAGAGACCTGGCGGGAAACCTTCGACCTGGACAATCCCCCGAAAGGGAGCTACGACCACACCGTCAAGAGCAGACTGCTCAAACTGCTTCACTCCCTCCTCATCAGTATGGTGATCCGCTCCGGGATGAGCCTGTCAGAGAAAAACGCCGTCTACAAGGAGCTTATCCGCCGCGGCATCCTCCTCAAAGACATCAAAGGCACCCTCCAGCTCTTCAATAACGAGCCGACCAAGCAGCTCGTTCTCTTCCGTGCGCTCGCCCTCAGCCCTTGGCTCTTTAACGCCTACTCTTGGATCAGGGACGAGATCGGAGGCAAGCTTCTGCGTGCCAAAAATTAGAGGTACAGACCGCGGAGATCTTTTGGTACAGACCGAAAGTTTCTCCGCGTACAGACCGAAAAAATATTTTTGCACAGACCGAAATCGCCGGCTCTCTGCACGAAAAAAGCGTCAGGGAGTTACCTCCGTGACGCTTCTTTTGCTTGGGTTGGTCGGGATAGGCAGACTCGAACTGCCGACCTCCACGTCCCGAACGTGGCGCGCTAACCAACTGTGCTACATCCCGATTTTTACCCTCCGAAAAGGGCTCCTCTTTGAAAGGTGCGACAAAGTTACTACAAATTTGGCTAACTTTGTAAGGTCAAGCATCGGAAAATCGCTTGACCTTGTTTTTTTAATGGTGCCGGAGCAGGTCAAGAGCGCTCTATGGCACGCAAAAGGCAATTTTTTCAGACCGAAATGCAGAACGTAGTCATAGAGGGGCTCACTTTTAAGCCCTACCTTCTGGAGAGTCAAATAGAACCGGAGATCAAACGGGTGGCACGCGAGATTGAGCGAGACCTCGGCGACTTGGATCCGCTCTTCATCTGTATCCTCAACGGAGCCTTTATGTTTGCGAGCGACCTCACCAAGGAGCTCGAGAAGCCGTACGAACTCTCGTTCGCCAAGTATTCGTCCTACAACGGAGGCCTTTACTCCTCCGGCGTGCTCAACGAAGTGATGAAGCCCCAGGCAGACCTCACGGGACGCACCGTGGTCATCCTCGAAGACCTCATAGACACCGGCTTCACCCTCACCAAGGTCGTCGACCTCTATATGCAGAGAGGGGCAAAGGAAGTGAAGATAGCCGTCATGCTCTCCAAACCCGATGCCCACAAGGACGCACTCATCCGCCCCGACTACGTGGGACTCGAGATCCCCAACGACTTCATCCTCGGACGCGGCCTCGACTATATGGGACGCGGACGGATGTTTAGGGACATATACGTCAAAGTAGACACCGAAGAAGAGGCCTAAAGCGCCCCTTAACCAATCTATAATAAAAACATCAGTCTATGCTGAATCTTCTGATATTCGGAGCTCCCGGCTCCGGCAAAGGCACCCAGAGCGCTTTCATCAAAGCACACTACAACCTCGACCACGTCTCCACGGGAGATATGCTCAGAGGCGAAATAAAAGCAGGCTCCGAAGTGGGCAAAAAAGCGGCCGCCATCATCGAGCGCGGCGCACTCGTCTCCGACGACATCATCAGTGAGATGCTCCGCAAGCGCGTCTCCGAGAGAGACTCGGGCAAAGACGGCTTCATCTTCGACGGCTATCCCCGTACCCTCCGTCAGGCGGAGACGCTCGAAGGGATCCTCTCCGACCACGGAACCGCCGTCACCGCCCTCGTCGAACTCCGGGTGCCGGAAGAAGAGCTCATCACCCGCATCATCGAGCGCGGCAAAATCTCGGGACGTGCGGACGACAACGAGACGAGCGTCAAAGAGCGCCTCTCGGTCTACCACCGCGAGACGGAGCCTGTGATCGACTTCTACAAAAGACAGGGCAAAGTCATCGCCATCGACGGCACCGGCTCCATCGAGGAGATCACTCGGCGCATCACAGACGGTATCGACGCATTTGTCCGTAAAGCATAAGACAAAAGTAACGCCCGCCCTCGTCCTCCCCACATAAAGCACTATGGCAGAAACCAACTTCGTAGACTACGTCAAAATATACTGCCGGTCCGGTCGCGGCGGTGCCGGCGCTTCGCACTTCCGTCGGGAAAAGTACACCCCGAAAGGCGGTCCCGACGGGGGCAACGGCGGACGCGGTGGCGACATCTACCTCCGGGGTAATCGCAACCACTGGACGCTCCTCGCCCTGAGGTACGACCGGCATATCTTCGCCACGGACGGGGAGCACGGCTCATCCAACAAGTCGACCGGCAAGGACGGCGAAGACGTCTACATCGATGTCCCGCTCGGCACCGTGTGCTACAACGCCGTGACGGGGGACTTCGTCTGCGAAGTGCAGGAAGACGGAGAGAAGATTCTCCTTCTCAAAGGCGGACGCGGAGGGCTCGGCAATTACAACTTCGCCACGCCTACCAATCAGGCGCCCCGCTACGCCCAACCGGGGGAACCTCACCAAGAGATGGAAGTCGTCCTCCAGCTCAAGCTCCTTGCGGATGTGGGGCTCGTAGGCTTCCCGAACGCCGGCAAGTCCACGCTCCTCTCTGCCATCTCCGCCGCCCGCCCCAAGATCGCGGACTACCCTTTCACGACCTTGGAACCCCAGCTCGGTATCGTCGAGTACCGCGACGGACGCTCCTTCGTGATGGCGGACATCCCCGGCATCATAGAGGGCGCTGCGGAAGGTCGGGGTCTCGGACTGCGTTTCCTCCGTCACATCGAGCGTAACTCCGCACTCCTCTTCCTCGTCCCCGCGGACACCGACGACATCAAGAAAGCGTACGAGATCCTCCTCTCGGAGCTTGAGCGGTACAACCCCGAGCTGCTGGACAAAAACCGCATCCTCGGAGTGAGCAAGAGTGACCTCATCGACGAAGAACTCGAAGAGATGCTAAAGGAGACCCTACCCCGGGATCTGCCGTGCGTCTTCTTTTCCTCCGTCTCCGGCAAAGGCATCACCGAGCTCAAAGACCTCATTTGGAACAGTATCACGGTCAATAACCTCCACGACGTCTCCCCCATCGTACACCAAAATATGCGTCTCACCCTCGACGGGCGGGCAGCCGAAGAGGACGAGGAGGAGTTTGAAGCCCGGATAGAGAAAGAGGAGGGCAAAGACGGAGAAGAGGCGTAAAAAGGAGATACAGGCCGAGAAGATCGCGAGATACAGGCCGGCGAGACAAGCTCGGTACGTGTCTCCTTTCCTCGAGATACGGGCCGAAAGTCAACCGCGACACACGCCCCTCTTTTCACAAGACAAAAATACGAGAGATCGAAAACCGACAGGCTATGCAACCTAACAGAGTACGCGTGCGCTTTGCCCCCTCGCCCACCGGCACACTCCACATCGGCGGGGTAAGGACAGCGCTCTACAACTACCTTTTTGCCAAACAGCACGGAGGCGACTTCCTCCTCCGCATCGAAGACACCGACTCCCAACGCTTCGTCCCCGGATCCGAAGAGTACATCATCGAAGCGCTCCGCTGGCTCGGCATCCCGCCCGACGAAGGGGTCAGCGCAGGCGGCGACCTCGGACCCTACCGTCAGAGCGAGAGACGCGATATTTACCGCAAATACGTGGACTATCTCCTCGCCGAGGGCAAAGGGTACAAAGCCTACGACACGCCCGAAGAGCTGGATGCGGCCCGGAAGAGCGTCCCCAACTTCCAGTACGACGCTTCCTCCCGTCTCTCGATGAAGAACTCCCTCTCCCTCTCCCCTGAAGAGTGCCGGAAGCTGGAGGAAGGAGGCGTGCCTTTCGTCCTCAGACTTAAAATCGAGCCGGGCGAAGACATCACCGTCCACGACCTCATCCGCGGCGACGTGACGATCAACTCCTCCATCCTCGACGACAAAGTCCTCTACAAGCAGGCGGACGACCTCCCCACCTACCACCTCGCAAACATCGTGGACGACCACTTGATGCAGGTCACCCACGTCATCAGGGGCGAAGAGTGGCTCCCGTCGGCACCGCTCCACGTCCTCCTCTACCGCGCCCTCGGCTGGGCGGACGAGATGCCCGCCTTTGCACACCTGCCGCTCATCCTTAAGCCGGAAGGCTCCGGCAAACTCTCCAAGCGCGACGGCGACCGCCTCGGCTTCCCCGTCTTTCCCCTCCAGTGGGACAACCCCGACGGCACTTTCAGCATGGGATACCGCGAGAGCGGCTATCTGCCCGAAGCCGTCCTCAACTTCCTGGCGTTCCTCGGCTGGAACCCCGGCACGGAACAGGAGATTATGTCGATGGACGAACTCATAGAGTCCTTCCGCCTCGAAAACGTCTCCAAGAGCGGAGCCAAGTTTGATTACGAAAAAGCGCGGTGGTTCAACCACAAATACGTCCAAGACTACCCCATAGACGAATTGGCAGAGCTGTCGGTGCCGTTCCTCCACAAAGCCGGTCTCGACATCGACCCCGACCGTCTCGCACCCGCCCTTACGCTCATCAAGGACCGCATCACCCTCCTCAGCGACGTGCCCGGGCAAGTGTCCTACCTCTTCGTCGCACCCGACGGATACGACCCCGCGGTAGTGAAGAAGCGTTGGAAAGCCTCCACACCCGAGCACCTCGAAGGGTTCATCACCCTCCTTGACGAGTACGGCGAAGAGATAGACCCCGCACGGCTCGAAGAGCGCGCCACGGCCTGGCTCGAAGAAAAAGGCTACGGGATGGGCGCCGTGATGAATGCCCTCCGCCTTGCCCTCGTCGGTAAGTCCATGGGACCGCACATCTACGACATCATCGCTTTCCTCGGTAAGGCAGAGACCGTAAGCCGCATCCGTAAAGCACTCCAAGCGCTCTCCTAATCTGCCTTTCACCTGACACGAGATGACCGGACACCCTCTCTCAAGGCTCCTCTATAACCTCGGCACGAGCGCCTACTTCCTCGGCATCCGTCTCGCCGCGCCTTTCAACCCCAAAGCCCGTCTTATGACGGAGGGCAGGAAAGAGACGCTCGGACGACTGCGGGAGAAGCGGAAGCCCTCCGACAGATACATCTGGATACATGCCTCCTCGCTCGGAGAGCTCGAGCAAGGTCGTCCGGTCATTGAGGCCGTCAAAGAGGCGCACCCCGAGTATAAGGTCTGCCTCACCTTCTTCTCGCCCTCCGGCTATGAGGTCCGAAAAGACTATCCCCTTGCAGACATCGTCGTCTACCTGCCCTTCGACGGGAGTAAGGATCTCGAAGCCTTCGTCCGTCTTTTGTCGCCCGAAATCGTCCTCTTCGTCAAGTACGAGTTTTGGCTCGGCACGCTCTCCCTTTTGCGCCGGATGGGCATCCCTACGTACCTCATTTCGGCCAAGTTTCGAGCGGGGCAGCCGTTCTTCAAACCGTGGGGAGCGATCTTCAGGGAGGCGCTCGGTGCGTTCAAGGAGATTTTCGTCCAAGAGCAAGGCTCTGCTGACCTTCTGGCAGGCATCGGCGTGACGAACGTCACCGTGGCGGGCGACACCCGTGCCGACCGCGTCATCGAGATCGCAAGGAATCCAGCCCGCGTCCCGATTGTGGAGAAGTTTGCCTCCGAAGCCCGGGAAAAAGGGATCCCCGTCCTTGTCGTAGGCAGTTCTTGGGACAAAGACGAAGAGCGGTACCTGCCTTTCTTGAAAAAGCACAGGGACGAAATCCGCACCATCATAGCACCCCACGAGATCGGCGGGGAGCGTCTCCATAGCCTCGGGAGTGCCGTAGCGCCGCTCAAGTCGCACCTCTTCTCAGAAGGTGAAGCACCGGCCGGGACGGAAGTCCTCGTCATAGACAGGATAGGGCTTCTCTCCAGCATCTACGCCCACGCCGACTTCGCCTACATCGGCGGAGGCTTCGGGGCGGGGATTCACAACATCCTCGAGCCCGCGGTCTACGGTCTACCCGTAGTCTTCGGACCCGGACACGGGAAGTTTGCCGAAGCGGAGGCCTTGATCCAAAAAGGCGGAGCCTTCAGCTACGAAACGGAGGAGGACTTGGCGGTAATTCTCGGGAAATTGCTTATAGACGAGGATTTCAGACAGAGAGCGGGCCGGGCATCGGCGGACTTCCTCAGAGAAAGCTCCGGAGCCACGAGTCTCATTCTCTCCCGTATTTTCGGATAAAGAGGCTTAGTAATCGATTTTCTTGGCATCGCGAGCGATGCGTTTCTCTTCGCGCTCTTTGATGGCGGCGCGCTTGTCGTACTCTTTTTTACCTTTGGCTATACCGATTTCCATTTTGGCAAGCCCCCGGTCGTTGATGAAGAGTTTGAGCGGGATGATGGTGAGCCCCACATCTTTGGAAGCGGCTTCGAGCTCCCGGATCTCGCGCTTATTGAGGAGAAGCTTGCGGTCACGCTTCGGGACGTGGTTATTGTAGCTGCCGAAGAAGTACTCTGCGATGTACATATTTTTGACCCAGACTTCACCATTCGAAACCAGGCAGAAAGTATCCACGAGCGATGCTTTACCGCCGCGTATGGACTTAATCTCCGTGCCGTAAAGCACGATGCCTGCGGTAAAAGTGTCGAGTATCTCGTAGTCGAAAGTCGCGCGCTTGTTGCGGATAACGCCCGGCTTGGTATTGGCTTTCTTCTTTCCCATTTCTGTACCTTCTCCAAATTTTTATCAGGAACCACAAAGGTACCGTTTTTTCGGATAGCGTCTCCCCATCGGTCGAGCTATTCCCCCGTGGGTATACAGCCCGGAGATGGGTCTCATTTTGGTACGTACCGGGAAGGGGAGGAGGCACAGACCGAAATTTTATCCGGACACAGACCGGGAAGGACGCCTCGGTACGTGCAAAAATTTTCCACGGGACACCTATCTAAAAAAGTGGTATCTTTGTATGAGATACAATAATACGAGAACTCCGACAAGAAAGTGAAGATACAAGCCCCAAAGAAAAAGATCCTGTACATAGCGCAAGAAATTGCGCCCTACCACATTGAGTCCTTTGGCGAAAACTCCGCGGTTCTGCCCCTCGGTATGATGGAAAAAGGCGCGGACATACGGGTTTTTATGCCGAACTACGGGAGCATCAACGAGCGCAGGCACCAGTTGCATGAAGTCATCAGACTCTCCGGTATCAACCAGACGGTCAACGACCACGTCTATCCCCTGATCGTCAAAGTAGCCAACTTGATGCCCCAGAGGATGCAGGTCTACTTCATCGACTCGAGCGAACTCTTCTCCGCCCGCAGAGAAGGCTCCGTCTTCGACGGCAACGGAGAGCCGTACAAGGACAACGCAGACAGGAGCGTATTTTTCATCCGCGGCGTCTTCGAGACGGTCCGCAAACTTCGGTGGATTCCCGATATTATCCATTGCCAGGGCTGGTTCTCCGGTCTCGCCCCCCTGTATCTCCGCACCGTGCTCAAGGACGACCCCACGCTCTCGGGCGCAAAAATCGTCTTCTCGCTCTACAACAGCTGCGCAGAGGTACCTTTCGGCGAAAACCTCACGAGCGTCCTTAAGTACGACGACATCACCAACCCCCTCCTCAAAGACGGAATCGTCCCCGACAGGGAAACACTCTACAAACTCATCATCGGTCACGTCGACGGCATCGTCCTCTCCGGTGAGGAGATCAAGAGCGACCTCGTCAAATTGGTGGACGAGTCCGGCAAGAAAAACATCGAATACATCCCGAACGAGACCCCGATAGAAGTTATGAAAGACTTTTACGACGACTTGATCGGCAAAACGGAGAAATAACGACTGTTTTTTGCGCATAATTTGCTACCTTAGCACCCCGGTGGATCGCAGGCCGCGGTTTCCATCCCGGACAAAAAGAGGATTTTCACACTTATGAAATATCAACCCGCACGCCATATATTCGGGCAGACGCTGCCCACCCTTCTCGTGGCGGCACTTCTGGCGGCAGGATGCGAAAGCCGCAACGACGCCACCGGTCTCTCCGTGATACCGGATTACACGAAAGTGACTACCGAGACGGCGACCCTCCCGCTCTCCTACTCGACCATCAGCGCCGGAAGTCTCGGCGGACGTCTCACGGGAGAGACGACCCCGGACGGTATGACGCTCAATAACATCTTCGTAAACTCGGGCTACGCCTACATCGGCAGCATCCCCAACGAAGAGTACGGAGAAGTGAAGAGCGAGTACCTCACGCAGTTTTACGTACCTAAGGGATTCCGCTTTGCCCAAGAAGTCTACAAGGACCAAATCGACTCGGTCTTCCTCACGCTCTACTACAGCGGATACACGGGAGACGGCGCACAACCCATGGAAGTGGAAGCCTACAAGATCACAAAAACGCCGCCTATGGGCGACAAGTATTCCCTCGGAGACATCAGCGCCTACACCGACGGTGCCGAGCTGATGGGACAGGTATCCTACACCGCTGCCTCGGGCAACGCCACAGCCGCCTCCACTACCACGATACGGATCCCTCTCTCCAAGGCTTTCGGTCAAGAGATCTACGACCGCAGCCGAAAGGGTGACCCCGTATTCGCCTCCCAAGAGGCCTTTAACGCCTACTTCCCCGGAGTGTACCTCAAAAACGGCGCCGGTAAAGGCAGCATCCTCCGAGTGGCAAGGACAGCGCTCACGTTCTTTTATCAGACAAAGAACGCTGCATACGACCCCGCGAAGCCCAAGGAGGGCGTAAAAGAGTACATCACCGGGGTGCAGGAACTCAGCCACACGGGCGAAGTCCCGCAGGCGTCACGGTACGGCAATTACGACTTGGACAAGCTGACAAGCGCCTCGGCTTCGGAGAGCGGATTTTCCTACATCAAGGCACCCGCGGGCGTCTTTACGGAGATAACAATCCCCACCACCCGTCTGGCAGGACTTTTAAAGCCTGAGCCGGGAATCGTCAAGAGCCTGAACTCCGCTCCCCTCACGGTCGTCGGCGAACCGAACGAGGCCAATGTCTACCTCCTGAATGCGCCCTCCGACCTCTTGCTCCTGCCCAAGGACAGCGTGCAACACTTCTTCGAGAGCGAATTCACAGAGCTTAATACCCGCCTTACCGCCTACGTCAGTACCACGACGATAGCGGGGTCTGCCACGTACACTTTCGGCAACATAGCTCCGCTCCTCTCCGAGCACATCAAAGCGAAGCCCGCGGAGGACCTCCACGTCGTGCTGATCCCCGTCGAGCGCACCCTCCCGCCCAACCAAAGCGGCGTCTCCGGGTCGTCTCAGCAGATCTCCACCTCCATATCCAACCAGATTCTGCCTGCGGCCGTGAAGTTCCGCAAGGACGGAGATATCAATAAGGCGCTCTCCATCGTGATCACGAAGCGGAAGGACGGCGCCGCCTTCTGAAGTCCGAAAGTCTTATGACGCTCACTCCGACCGGCATTGACGGATTGGTCGTCCTCGAACCAAAAATCTTCGGGGACGAGAGGGGCTATTTCTTCGAGAGTTTTTCGGAGCGGGACTTTGCCGAAGCCATCGGGAGAGTCGTCCATTTCGTCCAAGACAACGAGAGCTATTCCCGAAAAGGAGTCGTCCGCGGTCTCCACTTCCAACGGGGCGAAAAAGCGCAGGCGAAGCTTGTCCGCGTCATCCGCGGTACCGTGTGGGACGTCGCCGTGGACCTTAGGAAGGAGAGTGCCACGTACGGCCGGCATTATGCCGTAACTCTGTCGGGGGAAAACCGCCGACAGTTTTTCATCCCTCGGGGGTTCGCTCACGGCTTCGCCGTACTCTCGGACGAAGCGCTCTTCCAGTACAAGTGCGACAATTATTATGCGCCGGAGGCGGAGGACGGCATCCTTTGGAACGACCCTACGTTCTCCATCAAGTGGCCGGTGGAAGAGGCCTCGGTGCTTCTCTCGGAGAAAGACCGCCAATACGGGACATTTGAACAATACAAGAAACGATTATAGACTTAAGCGATGCAAAAGACACTCTTCAAACTTCTCTCTACCGCGCTGCCTGCACTCTTCTTTCCATGGAGCGTCGGCACCGGAGCGCTTGCCCAAAACATTGCGAACAGCACAGGCGAGTGGTGCGAACTCGGGCTGGTGTACCAGATCAGCTACCAGCCCAACTGGGGCGACTCGCACGCCATCGTTGCCGACATCGTCCCCGGCAGTCCCGCACACTTGCAAGGGGTAAAGGTAGGGGACATCATCCGCACGATTGACGGCAAAAACACGCAGCAGATGAGCGACGAAGAGATCACCGCCGCGCTCTCCAACCCCGCCAAGGGTTTCCTCACGCTGGGTCTCGCGCGCTTCAATAAGCCGGACTTCACGGTAAACATCACGAAAGTATGCCACCCGGCGGGGGCTTTGGACGAGAAGCTCATCGCCCGCGCCTTCAATATGTACAGTCTCGAAGACGTGGTCGACCGCAGCTTCACGCTCCCGCTCAAGCACACCATACCCACGGGGAAAAACTTTATGGACTACAAGTCTTTCTCTTTCGAGAAAGGCAAGGGCAACACGCCCATCGCCCGTGACCTCGCAAAGCAGCTCACCGCAAAAGGGCTGCAGGAAAAGACCCAAGGCGGCGATCTCATCATACGGTACGACGGTGCGTTCGGAGCCAATCAAAATCTGCGTCCCGGGTCGGATGCGAACCTCAATCCGGAGTTCAAGAATTACCGCTACGATGCCCGTATCGGTCGGATGATCGGGTTCCCGTTCCTCAGCATCAATACGCCTGCATTCTCGGGCAAAAACACGCTGATGTTCCGCACCGACATCGTAGAAGCCAAGAGCGGAGCCCTCGTCTGGAGCGTCTCTGCGAGCGAGCTGCTGAACGAGCCCTACTCGGTCGAAGAGTATGTGGCAGCCAATGCCCCGCTGCTTCTGGCGAATTTCCCCTTCACCCGGTACTTGATGAACCCCACCTTCATCAGCCACGATCTCCTCTTCCGCTACACGGGCATCTCCTATGACTCCGGAGACCTCCAAGTCGTCAAAGAAGTAGCCAAAAACAGCCCTGCCGAAAAAGCGGGCATACGTCCCGGGGATCGCATCCTCGCGATCAACGGCCTGCCCCTCGGCAGAAGCATCGATGCGATGACCAAAGACTACCAATCCTTCATCAAAGACTCTTGGGACTTCCGCGACAAAAGCACGATTTTCCCCAATACTTCGGGCTTCCGTTCCTGCATGTATTGGCAGGAAGGAAAGCAGGCAGAGGTGGCAGCCATGCTCCAGAAGCCAAAGTACCACAGTGCCTTTGCCTATCTCTTCAGCCATCGTCCCTACATCTCCGCCCAGAAAATCGACGAGATCGTCTTCGACATCGACCGCGGAGGCACCACAGCCTCGGCCATCGTCAAACCTATACTCCTGAACCTCGGCTACGTCGAGCTCAAGTAACCTCCGAAAAAGCATTTGCCCCCGAAAGCACACGCTTACGTCCCTTAAAAGGAAGGGAAAAAGAGATACGTACCGAGAAGATATTCCGGTACGTACCCTTTTCGGGAAAAGATACAGACCGGGAAGATCTTCCCGGTACGTACCCCGTCCCGCCCTCTCCTGCACTTAGCGAAAGCACGACACACCGATGCAGAGAATAGCTCTATCCATACTCTTCGCCGTCCTCTACCTTTGGGGCGCAGTTCCGCTATCCGGTCAGAATCGGATCACGACGTGGTTCCTGGACGCCCCGGACAGCATCACGCCCCACTTCAACCGTGAGGACAGGAAGCACCTCATCGATCAGTACACGCTCTCCGTAGGTGGGCAGTCCGTGGAGCCCGTGCGCAACATTTACGGCGGCAATAGTGTCCTCCTTTCGCTCTCCGACACCCGCATCACCGTCAAAATAGACGACAGTACGCTCTTCGAGATGAAAGCGCTAAGCGCCCCGGGAGCCGGTAAGGAGCTCATCGGGGTGATCTATACGGACCGCACGGCGCCGGCCATCAGTTCGTTTGTCTTCTACGACCCCTCAAAGTCGTGGCAAAGGCTCCCGGCACGCACTTTCGTCGACCTGCCCCGGGCGGAAGACTTTCTCACGGATCCGGCGCTCATCGAGGATCCGGAGGTCAAAAAAGCGCTCGTCGAGCGCGGACTCTGGACGTACTCGGTCTCTTTTGCGGACAACGAAGAGACCCTCATCTTCACGCCGACCACTTTCACCGAAAAAACGGCACTTGCCCTCTACCCCGATATGGCTTCCAAGCTCGTCAAGGGCCTGGTCTACGAGTGGGATAAAAAAGCCTTCAAACCCCGTCAAAAACTTCTGCAGTAATCCCTATGCCCGAACGCTCAGACGACAAAGCCCGTCAAACCAAAGCCCTCCTCATCGTCCTCGGACTCATCCTCCTCGGCGTCATCGTATGGGGAGGATTGCGCATAGCCAGTCAAAGCAAACAGATAGAGCAGATCCAAGAGCTCTCCGCCTTGGACAAACAGCTTTTGGAGGAGGACTATAACGAGCTCGTGCTCCAGTATGAGGGCTACAAGTTCTCCGTCTCCAACGACTCCCTCGCCCAGCAACTCTCGAGCGAACAGGCCAAAGTGCAGCGGCTCCTCGAAGAGCTCAAGACGGTCAAAGAGGATGATGCCCGCGAGATCACCCGCCTCAAGCGGGAGCTCCGCACCCTCCGGGACGTCCTCAAAAGCTACGTCGAGCAGATCGACTCCCTCAACCGCGCCAATCAAGCGCTCCGCACGGAAAATAAAGAAGTCAAGGAACAAGTACTCGCCGTCACCTCCCAGCGTGAGCGCCTCCAAGCCGAGAAAGAGCGACTCTCGGGGCAGGTACAGCTCGCCGCCAAGCTCTCCGTCTCTGCCCTCAGAGTCCGCGGTCTCAATTCCAGGGGACGCGAGACGAAGCGGGTGCAGAATATGAAGCAGCTCGAGTTCGTCTTCCAGATCGACCGCAACGTCACCGCCGAGCCGGGTCTCAAAACCGTCTACCTCCGCATCTCCAAGCCCGACGGCTCTTTGCTCCAGCAGCCCGGGGTGTCGGGGCATTTTCCCTTTGAAGGCGGATCGGTGCCTTTCTCCGTCTCCCGCGAAGTCGAGTACGGTGGTGAACCCGTCACTATGACGGTGTACTGGGACATTCAGGAGTTCCTCATCGAAGGCAGCTATCTCGTCGAGTTCTTCGCCGACGGTTACCTCATCGGACGCGCCACTTTCGCCCTCTCCTAATCCCCTCTCGATTTTGGTCTGTATCTCCTTTTCTTTTTGCTCTATGAGAAATAAAATCCTCGGTCTGTACCTTTTCTTCTTTTTGTCCGTACCCATTTTGGCACAGGAATCGGGTACCGATTTTCCGCTCGGAGTCTACTCCGAGCTGCCGAATCCCGTACAGACGAATCCTGCACTTTGGGGCAAAGTAAAAGGGCTCTCTGCAGCTTGGGGCTCCATTGATGTCCGTTACCCGAAAGAGCTGCCACCCGATGCGGAGACACTCTCCGGCAAACTGAGCCTCTCCGCTTGGCGGGGCGAGAAAGTGTCGGCCCAGGTCGTCATCTCTAACGCCGGTGCGGACGAGAGCGTGACCCTCGCCGTCTCCGACTTGCGAAAAGGAAGGAGCCGGATTTCCGCGGAGCATCTGTCGGTTTCTTTCGTGCGCTACGTCCTCACCGATGAGTTCAACAAAGGCGGGAAAGGCGGCTGCGGTGCACGTCCCGATCACTCGCTCTTCGACTCCACGCTCGTCGCCGATCCCATCGATCACCTCACGAAGGAGCTGGTGGTGGAGCGGCTCAGCACCCGCCCCGCCTGGCTCTCCATCCGGGTGCCGGAGGACGCGGAACCCGGGACTTACTCAGGGCTTGTGACCGTGTCCCGCTCAAGTGGCAAAGCGATCAAGCTCCCCTTTTCGCTCACTGTCAACAAGCGCCGTCTACCGGCTCCGAAAGATTGGGCTTTCTGTCTCGACCTTTGGCAAAACCCCTACGCCGTAGCGCGTTACCACGAAGTTCCGCTCTGGAGCGAAGCGCACTTCGAGGCGCTGCGTCCCTATATGGAAATGTACCGCGATGCGGGCGGGAAAATCATCACCGCCTCCATTATGCACAAGCCCTGGAACGGTCAGACGGAAGACTACTTCCGGAGTATGATTTCGTGGGAAAAGGATACGGCGGGCAAGTGGGTCTTCGACTTCTCTATTTTCGACAAATGGGTCTCTTTCATGCAGGGCCTTGGGATCAAAGACGGCATCACCTGCTACTCGATGGTGCCGTGGGATCTCTCTTTTCCCTACTATGACCGTGCCTCGAACGAGGTGGTCTTCGTAAAGACGAAGCCCGGCGAAAAGGTCTACACGGAGATGTGGACGGCTATGCTCACCGCTTTCGCACGGCATCTGAAAGAAAAAGGGTGGTTCGAAAGCACCTACATCGCTATGGACGAAAGGCCGCACGACGTGATGCAGGAGACGCTCCGGCTCATCAAGAGCGTGGATCCCGACTTTAAGGTCTCGCTTGCGGGGGCGCTCCACGAAGACCTCTCCGACGACTTGGACTATTTCTGCGTCCCGCTCCGCTCGAAGTATTCGCCGGAAGTGCTCGCGAAGCGGCAGGCGGACGGGGTCTTGACGACCTACTACACGAGCTGCGAAGAGCCGTTCCCCAATACGTTCACCTTCTCCGCCCCCGCAGATGCCGAGTGGCTGGGCTGGTATGCCTCCAAGGCGGGGCTCGACGGCTACCTCCGCTGGGCTCTGAACAGCTGGCCCCGGCAACCCCTCTTCGACAGCCGTTTTAGGACGTGGGCGGCAGGCGACACCTACTTTATCTACCCCGGGGCGCGCACCTCTGTCCGCTTCGAGAGATTGATTATGGGCGTACAGGCGTACGAGAAGATCCGCATCTTGAGAGACGAGTTTCAGAGAGAAGGGAATATGGAGGGATTTGAACTAATCAACCGCGCACTCGGTTATTTTAATGAAGGGCTGATGCCCGGGGAGAGCTCAGCGGAGCAAATCAACCGCGCCCGCACCCTGCTTGGCGGGCTGCTGTAAGCGCGGCACAAAGGAGATACAGACCGGCGCGTCTTTTTGGTACAGACCGAAATGCCCGCCGGGTACAGGTCGAAAAAATATTTTTGGTTCGTATCTCGCTCACTGCCGAGTTGCGGGTCACACAAATTTGCCTTTTCGGCATAAATCATTACCTTTGTCTCGGGGACGGCTTAAGACTAAGCTCGAAACAAACTAACTATTTCTACTCACTTAGATTATCAAAAAAGATTATGTGCAACAGAAATAACGGACTCAAAGTCCTCATCGGACTTGCCATAGGTACCGCAGTAGGTGCCGCAATAGCTTACCTCTCCGACGAAGAGAAGCGCAACAAGCTCATCGACGACGTGAGCGACACCACCGACCGTATGGGCGAAAACCTCAAAGATGCGTACTACGAAGGCCGCATCCGTGCACGCAAAGCAGGCCGCGACCTCAGCCGCCGTTTTGCAGACTTCAAGGACAACGCCTCCAGCGCCATGAGCGACGTGGCTGCTTCCGCCAAGAGCTTCGGACATAAGGCTAAGGACGCTGCCCAAAACATCGCCGAGCTCACGGAAGAAGAACTCGCCAACCTCAAAGACGAGGCCGTCAAGAAGAGCGAAGAAATCGCAGATAAGCTCTAAGACACACTTGTGCCCTGCCGCGTCACTTTTCCGTGCAGGGTCACCACATCGGTCAAGGCCGCAGGCATGAGAGACACTCCCCACATCTTGAGGCAGGCTCCCATACAAGTGGCTTTGGCTTCTTTTATCTCATCAGAGCGACACCATACACGCGTACGAAATGGCCAAAACACTTAAGACAATCCTCGAGGAAATCAAAGAAGACTTGATGGGTACGGTTACCGACCAAGTCCGCCTCGGCAAGCTGACCGCGATAGAGAAGGGAGTCCCTGCCGCCGTGCGCGGTGTGTACTTCGGCATCCTCGCCGCGGTCGGATTCACGGGACTCTTTTTCCTCCTCATCGCTGCCGGTTTGGCACTGGGACTGATATTCGCGGACGGCGGAGAAGCATTCTTCGCCCTGAGGAGCGCCACATTCGGCTTCCTCCTGCTCTTCGGCATCATTATCCTCATACTGCTCCTCTTTGTACTCCTCAGAGACAAAATATGCTCAGCCATCGAAGCCTCCATCATCAACCGCAAGCTCGATGAGATGGACGAGGAGGAAAAGCAGGAGGCGGCACAGACTTCCTTTAGCGCCCCGACGGACGAAACCGTCATCTTCTCTGAGGACGACGACACAGTCTACACTGAGGATCCAAGGGATTTTGCCCCGAACCGGAACCGGTAAAGATACGAGAGACTATGGCTACAGAAACTATGACCACGAAGAAGCCCGACTACCAAGCCCGACTGGACGCCAAAAAGGCCAAGCTCGAAGCCTCGACCTTAGGGCGCCGGATGCGCTTGAGGAATAACGTCCAATACGCGACCCAAAACCTCCCTTCCATTGTTACGGAAGAAGTGACGACGAAGCTCAGGGAGAGCGGCTCTCCTCTCTCCAAGATCCTGGATCTCCTCGCTCCCACTAAGAAGAAAGGCAGCACCCGTATCCTTTCCGCTTCTCGCAACGGGGCCCGCTTCAACGACGATACGGGCGATTACTCGTCCGGGTTCGATGCCGGAAGAGAAGCTTTCTCCCACCGGGATAAGTCCCGGACTTGGACCTACCTGCTCGAAGAGTGGGGACTGCCCCTGCTCTCGGCCATCGGGAAACAAAAACTGCTCTCTCTGACACTCGGAGGCTCGGGAAAGCTCCTCCGCGGAGGGCTGTCCTCAGTGGCGCGCCTGATTTTTGGCAGACGTAAGTAAGCGTCCGCGCCCGTAAAGAGCTACGCGCTCCTCCTATGCAGAAATCCGACAGGGAAGTACCATGAATGCGCTATATGTCGCCTTAGGCGGAACGCTCGGCTCTCTTGCGCGCTACGGCATCACAAGGATGGCGCTCTTTTTGCCCCAGACTTGGACGGGGACCGCGAATTGGCTTGGCACACTTGCCGTCAATGTCCTCGGGTCTTTCCTCATAGGCTGTCTCACGGTGATGCTGAGAGACGCCCGCCCCGACCTCGCTTACCTCTCGCCACTCTTGGTGACGGGGTTTTGCGGGGGATTTACCACGTTTTCGACTTTTGCCCTCGACGGCTCCAAGCTCTGGACGAACGGGGCATCGGTCTTGTCTCTCGTCTACATCATCCTCTCCCTGACCCTGTCCTTCGCAGCGCTGTTCATAGGATTTCGGGCGGCAGGGTGGATGGCGAAATAAACTGTCAGACTCTCAGTCCTTATGCAAAAGAACACCACACTCAGAATAATCCTCGGCCTCACCGCCTCCATACTCGGAGCGGGCGTCTTCGCCCTCTCCACCACAGCCCTCGAACAATCCCGCAAGAAGAAAATGAAGACCAAAGAGATCTATTTCGCCGGAGGGTGCTTCTGGGGCACAGAGCACTTCTTCAAGCAGATACGCGGTGTCCTGGACACCGAAGCCGGCTACGCCAACGGCAATACCGCACGCCCCACCTATGAGGAAGTATGCACCGGACGCACCGGACACGCCGAGACCGTCCGCGTCAAGTATGACCCGGGCGTCGTGTCGCTCGAAATGCTCCTCAGTCTCTACTTCGAAACCATCGACCCCACGAGCCTCAACCGCCAAGGAGCTGACCGCGGTACGCAGTACCGCACGGGGGTCTACTACATCGACCCCTCGGACTGGAAAGTAATCGAACACGCTCTCGAAGATCTCTCCCTGAAGTATGAAGATCCCATAGAGGTCGAGAACGAGCCCCTCCGCAACTTCTACCCCGCAGAAGGCTACCACCAAGACTATCTCGACAAGAACCCGCAGGGCTACTGCCACATCCCCAAGTCACTTTTCGAGAGGGCAAAGAAATCCAACGCCTCCAAATAAAGACTGCGCCATCCTTTCACAAGGAGGAGCCGAAAAAATTTCGGTCTGTATCTCGTCATCGCGAGACACAGACCGAAGTTTTTGCCTCGGTACGGCCAAAAAACTTTTCTCGGTACGTACCCCAAAAGGCGGGTTTACTTGACGTCTATGAGCTTGGAGAGGGTGTACTCCCAGTTTTTGTAGTAAGCCTTGGCGTGGGCGTCGGTAGTGGAGGCAGCGCGGCTTCTGTAGAGCTTACGGATTTCGTCCACTGTCTGCTTCACGAGGGGGACATACTGGAAGCGCATAGGCTGATCAAGAATCATATTGGCGCGGAAGAAAGAGACCGGGGTCTCTTCATTTGCCCCCACAAAATGGTCGTGCATACAGGCGTGTTCGCTGAGCGCGTCATCGTAAGCCCTGTACGCTTCGGCAAGACCGGCGCGGAGAGCACCTCCCTTCTGACTGTCGGCATAGCCGAGTGCCACAAGTGCACTGAGAGCCGAGTCCTCTATGAACATCGACGCATAGTCGAGTTTCCGCCCCGCGTAACTGTTACGGAAGAAAGCCCGTGCATAGTCATCGAGATATTCGGACAGCGCGTAGCCGGTACCCTTGACGGCGTTGTAACCGTCGATGATGCCCAAGAGGCGTGAGGGCTCGATGAGGTCGGCAGTAACCATCCCGGGTAGTGACTTATTGCTCACCGCTTGAAATCCGTTGCCGGAAGCGTCATACTTCTGGTTATTCTCCGGAGTGTAGATCCACGTGAAGGCGTCATAGGTCTTGTCTGCCACCCACTTGAGCGCCTCTTTTTGCTTGGCTTTGGAGATGTACGTGAGCGGCATCTTACCGTCGCCTTGGCGGTTTTCGAAATAGACGCGTCCCCCTACGTAAGGGATGACGTGGTTGAGGTGGCGGAGGAACTGCACCCTGATCTCGTTGTACGCCTCATACAGGTCGTCCGTGGTGTCTCCGGGCTTACGGAGCCACTCTTCATACCGGGACATCACGAGCTTGAGGTTTTTGATGGCGAGGTCGCCGGCCTTAATCTGGTCGTTACTGAGGTCCTCTGTCTGGTCTGTGGGATCCAGAGTGTTGGCCTGCTGAGCTCCGAACCAGTACATCGGGTCGTCTGCCTTTGCAGCAATCATTTTGTCCAGGTACTTCTTCTCTCCTTCCACGGTACTGACGCCGGGGAAGAGACGGTACCCCCAGTCAATGGCATAGGCATCATAGACGCCGAGGAGTGGGGGTGTGAGCCGCACGCCTCTCTCATAGTCACCGGGCTGAGCTACGAAGTTATTCCGCGCGTAGTCCATAATGGAGGGCGTGGTGCCGTACGTCTGAGTGAACGCCGGATCACGGAGGTTATCGATCGTGTAGGCGAAGCTGGCGCCCATATTGTGCATCAGCCCGAGCGTGTGACCGATCTCGTGTGCGGCGACGTAGCGCATCGACTCCGCCATCACCGAGTCCGGGAAGACGGTGGTGCGCACCCTTGGGTCTACGGCACCGGTTTGGGTAAAGCGCCAGTTGTGGAGAAGCGATACGACGTTATGGTACCATATTACGTCTGCGCAGAGGATCTCCCCGCTTCTGGGGTCGATGTAGCTGGGTCCCATCGCGTTTTTGATAGGGGTCGTGGCGTACTTGATGCACGAGAATCGGAGGTCGTCGGGGTCGAAGTCCGGCATTTCCGCCTTAGAGGGATAGGGCTTGGCGATGACCGCATTCTTGAAGCCGGCTTTCTCGAAAGCTTTGTTCCAGTCGAGTACGCCCGCGAGGACGGAGTCGAACCATTTCTTGGGGAACACGGTATCGACGTAGAAGACGATGGGAACCTTGGGTTCCACAAGCTCTCCACGGAAGTAGGCGGCGGAGTCGGATGGTTGGAGGTTCCAGCGGTGTATGATCTGGAAGTAGTCCACCTTATCGATAGCCGTGGAGTAGCGGTACCGGCTCGAAGAAAAGTACCCTACGCGATTATCCTGCAAGCGGGGTCGCATCGGGGTGTCCGGCAGAAGCACTACGGAGCGGTGTGCTTCCATCGTGGAAGCCTCGTCGCCCTTACGGAACGAGAGCACACTTTTGACCTCCACGTTCTTGGGGAAACTCTTTACGTCTTCGATGAAAGACCCACCGCTCACGGGACTGCCGGGAGACTTGGCAAAGGGGTTGTCGCCCGTGGGGGAGAGCAGCTCCTCGCCGCCCGTGAAAAAGCGGGTCACGTCCACGACAGAGGAAGAGGGCGTCTTCGCTTCGATGTCGAAAGAGGTCATTATGGGGTCGCCGAAATTCTTCTCGAAAGAGGGCGTGATGGGATCCCCATCGTCCACATACGACGCTGTCTGCACGAGGTGGACGAGGATCTTGTCGCCCCTTTTGGTCATCTTGACGAGGAAAGGGTCGGTGACCATCTGCCCTGCGACGATGCTCTCGGAGTTCGTCGTACGGGAGACGCGGTTGGAGATAAGGAGGGGCTTGGAGAGGACGGAGTCGGGGATCTCGAAGTAGAGTTTGTCCTTCTTGACGTAAGTGATAAAAAGACCGCTGTCGACCTTGGCCTCACTGATGAGGTCTTGGTACTTCTTTTCGTCCTCGGAGAGTGAGGGTTTCTTGCCCTTCTCGGCATCTTCCTTGGCCTTCTGCCGCTTGCTTTTGAACCAGTCGCAGAAAGGTTTCTTTTTGGCTGTCTCAGTGGTATCGCTTTTGGAGAGGGCGGTCTGCGCCGATACTTCTCCGAACGTGGAGAGGCTGAGGGCGCCCGCCAAAAGCAGTATCCGCAAAGAGGTCTTCATCATATCGAAATGTCTATTATGAGTTACTTATGTTCAAGAAAAATCTTGGTCTGTCCGAAAATTTCTCCCCGGTACGTGTCTCGTTCACGCCCCGGTACGTGCAAAAAAAGTTTCCCGGTACGTACCCCGTCACCTTCACCGTCAAGGGGCAAATCAGTAGAGATACTCGTCCGGCGCTTCCACGAAAGTAAACATCCACTTCATCGGTATGTACCACGCGGGACCGGAAAAGGATCCGATGGGCGACTTCACGAGGATCGTATTCGTACCTTTTTGGAGGTGTACCCTGCAGGGGCGGCGGATCTGATAGTTCTCGTCCTCAAGGGGTACTTCGAGGTTCCCGGGCTGACCCGAGTGGAGCCAGTGGGGAGCGGGGAGAAGGGTGCCATTCACCCAAACCGCCCCACTCGTGAAGTTCCAAGCGCCGTCCGCGGGCGTAGGGGTCTGCTGACTTGTGGAGTAGTGGTAGAAAGAGATCCAGAAGTACGCGTCCCGCTCTTCTTCGCTCTCGATGGTGCGGAGGGCGTAAAAGGTGCTGTTGGGCGCCACGTCTACGTAGTGTCCTTTGATCGTGGGCGACCAGAAGTGCCGGTATATGACGGTACCGCCGAGGAACGTGGTATCGGGTTTCATCTTGAGAAGTTCCGAAAGGGAGGCCTTTTCGATGTCGAAAGCTTTAGTGACGTCGCCCCCGTTGGGGTAAGGTCCGAAAACCGACCACCGGATGTCCGCCTGACGGACGTAGGGGAAAGGAAGCTCCGAGAAGAAAGCGTTCCTCACGTCAAACATCCTGTCCTCAAACTCCCGAAACGCCTCCAGAGTCCCGGTTCCGGCATCAATCCCGACATAATGGCCCACTTTGCCGCCCCCTCTCCAAGTCCTTTCGGCAAAAGCCATCATCGCGGGGTAGACGGCATTGTGGGTGAGGTTGTCTTCCCCACGGCGGAGACGGCGGTCGTTCCACAGACAGAGGATGGCGCCGCGGTCGAGGTCCGAGCCTTTGTCGACATCAAGAATCCTGGCGTTATAGATCGAGGGAACGGTCTCGAGGGGATCCATGTGGTTGATGTAGAGGTTACGGGAGTCGAGGCGGACAGAGTGCAGGCTGTCGCTCTTTTTGCCCCCCTCACTCCAGAGCTGCCGCCACACAGAGGGACCGTAGTTCCCGCCGGGCTGCCAGCCGAGGACGGTCACACCGCGGCGCTCGAGGTAGTCCGTGACGGTGGGGACGAAGGCCTCGTTCACGATCTTTACTTCGTCCGCACCGATGTGGAAATACTTGAAGTCGTACGTGTCGAGGACTTCCCGAAGGATTTCGAGAACTGCCTTAAGCCCCTCTTCGCTCTGCATATCGAAGCCCATCGCCCTCTTGAAGGCTTCCGAGTGTCCCGGCATATCGATCTCGGGGAGGAAAAGGATGTGCCGTGCTTCGCAGTACGCCATAAGCTCCCTAATCTCCCGCTCAGAGTAAAAGAGACCTTGGTCACGGGTCATATTTTTCTGCTCGGTGAGCTGCGGGTATTTCTTGATTGCGAGCCGCCAAGCGACGTTCTCCGTGAGATGGAAATGGAAGACGTTCAGCTTCAAATCCGCCATCACGTCGATCTGCTCTTTGAGCATCTCCATACTCTGGTAGTTGCGCCCCACGTCCACCATATAGCCGCGCCACGCAAAGGCGGGCGCATCATCTATCGTACATAGGGGCAGGTCGTCACTGTCTGCAGTGAGCTGGTAGACGGTACGTGTGGCGTTATAAAGGCCGTGGCGGGTGGGCGCTTTGATGGTCAGGCCGTCAGGCGTGACCTCGATGCGGTACGCTTCGGGGCTTTGGGAGAAAGGCAGCTCTTTGTCTATAACAAGGCGAATCCGCCCCGATGTCCCTTTCCGTACCGGGTGGTCTTCGCCCAAAACGCTCCTCAGAGCCTCCGCTTCCGGCAGAAGGGAGTCGGCGGCGAAGACGATGGGCTCACCCCTTTCGCGGACAAAGGCTCCGCCTCCCTCCTCAGCCGTAAAGTGAAGAGGACGGGGCAGGAGGGACGGGACTTGGGCGCATAACGTACCCGCGCCCAAAAGTGAAGCGCAGACTACTGCAAGGATATTTCTCATACTATGACGGCATAAACGGGCATACACAACGAAGTCAAAGATACCTCTTTTTAGGGGGAGAAGGAAGGACTAATTTTTGACCCGTATCTCGAGGAGACGAGACACGGGCCAAAATGGGGAAACGGTACAGACCAAAAAAATCTTCCCGGTCGTACCAAGATTTATTCCATCGCCTTAGAGGCTTCTTCCGCAAGCTCGGGGTCTACGAGGACGCGGCCACAGTATTCGCACGCGATGATCTTCTTGTGTGCCTTCACGTCGAGGATCCTCTGGGGCGGTATCTTATTGAAGCAGCCCATGCAGGCTTCACGGTCTATGGAGACGACGGAGAGCCCGTTGTGGGAATTTTTTCTCGTCCGCTTGAAGGCTTTGAGGAGACGCTCATCGATCTTCTCTTCGAGCTTCTTGGCTTTCATCAGGAGCTCTTCCTCCTTCTGACGGGTCTCTGCGATGATGGCATCAAGCTCACCCTTCTTCTGTTCGAGGTCTTTCCCGCGGCTTTCGATGTCGGCGTTCAGTGCCGAGAGCTCTTCGTCAATGAAGGCATCACGCTCTTTGCCGAGACGGATGTTTTTCTCGAAGCCTTCCACTTCGAGATTCTGAAACTCGATCTCCTTGGAGAGGAGGTCGTACTCGCGGTTATTGCGGATACCGTTGAGCTGGTCGTTATACTTCTCGATGGAGGCCTTGGAGATACGGATCTTGGACTCGTTTTCTTTGGCCTGCTCGGCGATGCGGACTTTCTCTGCCTCAAACTTGGAGACTCGGGTATGCTTGCCTTCGAGTTCGTCCTCGAGTTCTTTCACTTCCACGGGGAGCTCACCGCGGAGGATGCGTATGCGGTCAATCTCGGAGGAGACCATTTGCAGCTGATACAGAGCCACAAGTTTCTCTTCCACAGAAATCTCTTTGGGTGTTTCTTCGACCTTATTCTTAGCCATATTCTGTCATTAAATGTAGTAACGGACGGGGTTCATAAGTTCTAAAGCCTTATGAACTGCAAAGTTACCTTTTTTCTCGGACAATACCTCTGCCAGTACTTCCGTGGCGAACCACTCGGTCTCGAAATGCCCCATCACTGCGAGTGTCGTGAGGTCGCGGGCGTCGTGGAAGTCGTTGTACTTCGCCTCTCCGGTGATGAAAAGGTCTGCACCCAGGCGGGCGGCATCTTCGAGGAGAAAAGCCCCCGCACCACCGCAGTAAGCGATGCGCTTGACCTCGTCGTGCAAGACGGGGCTTAGGGCGATGGGGGAAGTCGTCTGCCAGGACTTCAGCCCTTTTAGGAACGTCTCCAGAGGCACCGCCTCCCGAAGCTCCCCGATGATGCCCGCCCCGGTGGCGGGATCGTCGTGGAGGACGGGAATGACCTCAAAAGCCGGCTCCTCGTAGGGATGGACACGGCGCACGGCACCGAGCGCGGAGGATAGGAGGTGCTTAGGGAGGAGGACACTGACCATCTCCTCGGCCTCTTCGTGCCACTCACCCACTTGACCCACGAAAGGATTGGCACCCGGAAGTGCCGCAAAGCGCCCTACCCCGTCAGCCGAGAAGGAGCACCCTTCGTAGTCTCCTTGCCGTCCCGCTCCCGCCTGGCGAAGCGCCTCACGCACCTTTCCGGCGTAGGCCGTGGGGACAAAGACTTGGAGCTTGTAGTGGTACCCGGAAATCGGACGTATCGCCCGAAGCGTCCCGGGTAGGAGTCCCGCCTTTTCCGCCCAATAGCGGTTCAAGCCGCGGGGGGCGTTGTCGAGGTTGGTGTGGACGGCATAGAGGACGAGGTCGTGCTTAACGGCAAAAGCCGTGCAACGCTCCACGTAGGTGCGCGGGGTGATGCCCTTAAGGGGGTGAAAGAGGAGGGGGTGGTGCGTCACGACGAGGTTGGCGCCTCGTTGGACAGCCTCCCGGAGCAAATCCTCCGTCACGTCCACGCCGAGGAGTATGCCGGTGAGTTCCCGGCGCACGTCTCCCACTTGGAGCCCCGAGTGGTCGAAAGAGTCCTGGAGGGAGAGCGGGAACGCGCCCTCCAGGTGTCTCAGTAGGTCTTCTATCTTCATCTTAAGAGAAGGGGATGATTTGGTACGTACCGAGAAGTTTTTCTATGACGTACCGGGAAAGGGAAATGGTACGGACATAGGGAAACTTCTCGGTCAGACCAAAATTTGGGAAGTGAATGGACGCCGCTTTACTTGGATGTTTGGCGGAGGAGCTCGTCTACGGCAGTGCGGAGCTGTTCGTCCTCACCGGAGAGATTTTGCTCGGGAGTATTATAGACGAGGAGGTCCGGCTCGAGGAGGTGATTTTCGAGGGCATTACCCTGCATATCCTCCACGGTCACCTGCGGGATGCCGAAGACCAGAGAGGGATCCACCTGCGTCTCCCACCACACGGCCGTCATGGTACCCGCCACGGGAGTGCCGACGAGCTTACCGACTTTCAGCGTCTTATAGGTCCACGGGGTGCCGTAAGCGTCGGAGTAATTGCCCTCGGAGACGAGCATCACAGAGGGTTTGTACCACTGCATAAAAGGCTCGCTGCCGATGTACTGACCGCGCGGGGTGAAGCGGGCGTACTCTTTGCCGCTGAAGAGGAGCGCCACGTCATTATGTAGCCAGCCGCCGCCATTGAAACGGGTGTCCACCACGATGGCGTCGCAATTGCGGTACTTGCCGAGTACGTCTGCGAAGATGGTACGGTACGAGTGGCTGTCCATACCTTGGATATGCACGTAGCCGATGCGTCCCTTACTTTGCTTTTCGACAAGGTCTTGGCGCTGTTTGACCCAACGCTTGTAGAGAAGCGAACTTTCGCTACCGATGTGGATTGTGCGGACTTCCTCTTCGGAGATTTTGCCGTCCGTGCCCTTGAGCGCGACGAGGACACGCTCTCCGGCGAGACCGTTGAGGTAGTACTCGATGGGCTTATCCGGGGCGATGGTTTCGCCGTTTATCTTCAGGACAACGGCACCCGGCTTGGCTGCAGAATCGGCTTTGTCCATAGGACCTGTCAGCATCACTTCTTTGATCTTCACGCCTTCGCCCTTGTAGGTGTCGTCGTAAAAGAGACCGAGAGAGCCGGTGGGGTTGGAGACATCACTTCCGCCATAGCGGGCTCCGGTGTGGGAGGCATTCAGCTCGCCGAGGAGCTCGGAGAGGAGCTCCGCGAAGTCGTAGTTATTGGAGATATCCCCGAGCTTGGAGCGGTACGACTGCGCATATCCCGCCCAGTCTACGCCGTGAAGAGACGGGTCGTAAAATTTCTCCGCCACCTGAGAGACGACGTGGTCGAAGATATAGGCGCGCTCAGCCGGGTCTCCCTCTTCGGAGCGGGCTTTGAAGGTGATGGGCGTCACTTTCTTACCCTCTATCTTCTTCGCGCCGTCACTGCCGAAGAAGTAGAGCGTCTTACCGTCCTTATCGATCTGGAGCGATCCGAAGCCCACTTCCGGGATAAGCATCGTCGTACTCTTCTCTATGAGATTGTACTCGTAGAGGTTCGCAGAGTCGTCGAAGTAGGCTATGTAGTAAAGTTTCTCGCCCTTATCGTCCATCACGAAGTCGGAGTAGGATCCGGAAGTGCGCGACAATCTGACGGTGCGGTACTCGCGAGCCCCGTCGAGATCGAACTTAAGGGGCGTGACTGCGTCCTTTTTGTCCTTGGACTTCGTGTCTTTTTTGTCCTTGGACTTCTTGTCGTCTTTCTTGGTGTCGGCCTCTTTTTTGTCTTCGTCTTCGCTCTTATCCAGCTCCCGTTCCTCCTTCGTCCGGCGGTACCGGTCAAAAGCTTCCTTGTCCAAGAACATCAGCATGATGTCGCCCTCACTGCCCCAACTGCCGTGACTGCGGTAGCCGTTGCGGTCGGAGTAAAAGGCGACGGCTTTTCCGCCGAGCACAAACTTGCCGCCACCCTCACCGTAACCGCTCTGTGTGAGGTCTATAACCTTGCCCGGGGTCTCTACGCTGACGAGCGCCACGTCGGGGTTATTCCAACCGCCGATACCGATGTAATTGGAGAGGAGCCATCGGGAGTCGGGCGCCCACCGGAAGTCCTGGTCGCCGTCCTGGTACGAGTACTGGTACTTTTTATTCATCACCTCGGTCTCCTTTTTAGTCTCGAGGTCGAGGACAAAGAGACCCGTGCGGTCGCGGAGGAAAGCCACTTTCTTGCCGTCGGGAGAGATAAGGGGCTGCTGAGAGGGGGCATCGTCATCGGTGAGCTGTGTCTCCTTTATCTCTGTGGCGTAGGTGAAGAGCTTGTCTTTCTCGCGGACGATCTCGGCCATGTAGAGGTTCCACTTGCCGTCGCGCTCGGAGTCGTAGACGATCTTACGGCCGTCGGGGGAGACGGAGACGACGCGCTCCTGTCCCGGCGTGTCGGTGATACGCCTTGTGGTGTCGTACTCGACGGAAGTGGCGTAGACGTCGCCGTGAACCACGAAGATCATCTCCTTACCGTCGGGGGAGATGACGCCGTTCGTAAGGCCGCGGGTGAGGGTCACGCGCTTGACTGGGTTCTCGGTGTAGTCGGCGACGACTTGCACGTCCACTTTGCGCGCCTCGCCTCCGAGAGGCATATAGTAGAGGTTGCCGTCCATGGAGAAAGCGACGTTACCTGCCCGGTCTCCGCTCATATAGCGGACGGGGTGCTTGTCAAACCTTGTGAGCTGAGTAGGCGCACCGCCGTCGATGGACGCGCGGTAGACGTTGAACGTGCCGTCCCTCTCGCTCGTAAAAAGGTAGCTCTTACCGTCGGGGAGCCAGATCGCGTTGCGGTCTTCGCCCTTGAAGTCTGTGAGCTTCTTATAGGAGCCGTACTTCCCCCCGGGCGTCCAGAGCCAGATGTCGCGCGCGATGGGCGAGACTTGGTGCTTCCGAAACTCGTCCTCATAGCCCTTGATGTCGGTATAGAGGATTCGTCCGTCGGGAGCGATGGAGGGCATCTTCATGGCCGTGGGGCTGAAGAGCTCCGGACGTCCGCCCTCCACGGACTGGCTGTAGAGCTGAGAAAAAGTGCCGTAGGGGAAAATACCCATATCGGTCGTGGGGCGGAGATTTTGGTCATAAAGGACGTGCGTCTCGTCCAAGAAGGCCACAGGGGTGTGCGACCTGCTATTGACGTAAGTGATCCGCTTGGCCGAACCTCCCTCTCTGCCGGTCACGTAGACGTTAAACGCCCCGTCGCGGTCGGAAGCGAAAGCGATCTTGGAGCCGTCGGGACTCCAGACGGGGCTTTTGTCGTAAGCGGGGTTCGACGTGATCTGACGCGCACGTCCGCCATCACGGGAGACCACAAAAATATCGCCCCTGTACGTGAAGGCTATTTCTTTGCCGTCCGGGCTGAGCGCCGTTTGGCGGATCCAGGAGGGATCATCTTCGGATGCCGTCGCAGCCGTGGCTCCCATCGATGCCGAAGCAAGGAAGAATAAGAGGGAAAGTTTGGCGTGATTCATTTTGAGAGAGATGAAAGGATTGGTATTTTGGTTTCTATGGATTTGGATTCGATTTTATTCGGGAGGTACTACGTGGCAAAAAAGAGATACAGACCGAGACAGAGACTTAGGTACGTACCTTTTCCCGAAAAGGTACAGACCGGGGAGAGGGGGAGACACGGACCAAAATTTTCCCCGCGACTTACCCCCGTACCCGATGTCCTCCGTGGAGCTTTCATACGCATCACCCGGGCCAAAAGAGACTTACTCGACCGATATATCTATGTACACCGGATAGTGGTCGGAAAAACCTCCGGAGATAAAGCGTGTGCCTCTGAATGAGCGCTTGGGACCCTTGCCGCTCCTAAGGAAAGCCGGGCTGAAGATCACTTCCCGTCGATCGGTGACGCGCGTACGGCTCCCGGGCTCAAGGAGTGCGCCGGAGACCATAATCTGATCGGGGAGCCAGAGGCGGTTGCCGAAATAGTGGGTCCCGAGTCCTTTCTCTTCGAGGTCGGAAGCGAGGTTGTAGAGATCGTGCATCCGAAACGAGCCGTGAGCGTCGTTGATGGAACGGGAGCGGAGCGAGTCCTTTACGGAGACATTCGTGGGGCTGTCGTTGAAGTCGCCCATAATGATGATACGGGGCGTCTCACGCCGGGTCTCGATCGTGTCGAGGACGCGGTTGAGCTTGCCATTCACTTCCTCACGCTTCTCGGACGTGGAATTGGTGCCGCCCCTCCTGCTGGGCAGGTGTACGACGATCACGTCATAGAGGTCGCCCGTCCTGCGGTCTTCGAGTACGACCCAGAGGCTGCTTCGTCCTTTCCCGGACCGCTCCTCTTTCGTACGCGGGTCTTTCCTCAGCGGGTAGTAAAGGGGGGCACCGTAGTGGGGAATCTCGTAAGCCTCTACCCGCTTGAAGTCTTTGGGGTTCCAGAGCAGCGCCACGTCGATACCGCGCGGATCTGCGCCACGGGTGACGGAGAGGCGATAATCCGCCTTACGGATCGGATCCGCCTTCACGAGCTCCCTTACGACCTCCAAGTCCTCAACTTCCACAAGCCCCACGACAGAAGGAAAACCCCACTCGCCGACGTCCGAGATGACGGACGCGAGCTGATGCAGTTTGCGGTCGAGCTTGGACCGGGTCCACCTGTAAGCCCCATCGGGCGTAAAAGCCTCATCGTCCGTATCGGGATCGTCGAGAGGGTCGAAGAGATTCTCTACGTTATAGCTCATGATGCGGAGCTTATGCGGCTCACGCACCGTGGTGGGGGCGTAAGTGCCGGCGTCTTCGGCGCCCGCTTGGGGATGGGACAAATCCATATCCGTCTTCGTGTCTCTGCGGTCTACCCTCGTGCCACAGGCCGTGGAGAGGAGGAAAAAGCACACGGCGAAAGCCGTTACCCGAGCCTTGGTGACAAGTGATGTCCGGTTCATAGAGGTAAAAGGCTTCCGCCGTGGCTAAAAATTCTTACTGTCCTATATGGAATTTATTTCTTGGGCGCGTTCTTAAGCACATCCAGGAGGTGGCGCCAGAAGAGGTCCACCGTCGCCACTTCGAGACGCTCTCTGGGCGAGTGCACGTCACGCATCGTGGGACCGAAGGAGACCATATCGAGCTGCGGATATTTCTCCTTGAAAAGTCCGCACTCAAGTCCGGCATGGATGGCCTTGACAGCGGGCTTTTTGCCAAAAAGACGCTCGTAGCTCTCTTCGACTACGTGGAGTATTTCGCTGTCGGGGTTGGGCGCCCAACCGGGGTATCCGTCTCGCTCATAGACGTAGGCATCAGCGAGCGAGAAGGTGGTCGTGACCATATCGCCGGCCATCTCTATGAGGGAGTCGATGGCGGAGCGCTGTGAGGTCTCGACGAGGATGACGTCGTCTCCCTCCTTATTTTTCATCTTCACGGAGGCGAGGTTGGTACTCGTCTCGACGAGACCGGGGATGGCGTGGCTCATACCGAGGACACCGTGCGGGCAGGCCACAAGGGCGTTAATGAGCTTGTCGCCCGTCTCCACGTCGATGAGGAACTCGGGACGTTCCGTAGAAGAAACAGTCACCGTGACACCGTCGTCGACGCCTTTGAGCTCGCTCTCGACGGCTGCCGAAAACTCGTGGATATTCACGACCACGGTTTCTTTGTCCTCCGGCTCAATGGCGATGACGGCGTAGCCCTCACGCGCGATAGCGTTGTGCAGGTTGCCGGCGTCGATGTAACCGAGCTGGAAGTCCACGTCTGCAGAGAGGTTGTAGAGGGCACGGGCGAGTATCTTCGTCGCCGAGCCCAGTCCCATGTGGATGTCGCCACCGGAGTGACCGCCTTTGAGCCCCCGTACGTCTATGCGCAGGTAGACGAGGTCGGGGTCGGCGTAGGTCTTGGTGTACTCAAACTCTGCGAGTGTACCCTTGCCGCCGGCACATCCGATGAACATCTCGCCCTCGTCTTCGGAGTCGAGATTGAGCAGAATGTCGCCCGTGAAAAATCCGCTCTGAAGCTCCATCGCGCCCGTCAGCCCCGTCTCTTCGTCCACGGTGAAGAGGCACTCGATGGGTCCGTGCTGGGTGTCCGTCGAAGCAAGGAGGGCAAGCTCGGTGGCCACGCCTATGCCGTTGTCGGCGCCAAGCGTCGTGCCTTTGGCTTTCAGCCAGCCGTCCTCGACGTAGGTCTGTATGGCGTCGGTGTCGAAGTTGAAGTCCACGTCGCTGTTTTTCTCGCACACCATATCCATGTGGCTCTGCAGCACGATGGTCTTGCGATCCTCATAGCCCTTGGTGGCGGGCTTGGAGATAAGGACGTTGCCGGCGTGGTCTTTTTTGAAAGAAAGATTGTGCTCATCCGCAAACTCTTTGAGGTAAGCGATGACCTTTTCCTCCTTCTTGGAAGGGCGGGGGATTTGATTAAGCTTATGGAAATAGTCAAAGACTATCTTAGGTTGGAGCTCATTCATACGTGTGGTAAGCGTTATGTCTATATGTGATTAAAAAGTTCGTCTCGAAAAGGGGTTTGCGCTCTGTCCCTCACGGGAAGAAAACCCCTATTTGCAAATATATACATTTCTCGCGGAAAGGACACCGGAGGACGCCAAGGAGGTCTGCAAAAAAAGGTACGTACCGAGGCTCCGGTCTTGGTACGTACCGGGGAAAGAAAAGGTACAGACCAAGGAAATCTCCCCGGTCTGTACCTCGTTATGGTTCGGCTTTAAGTTATCGGCTTTCGTCCACGATAAGTTTGTCGCACTCGGCACAGCCCTCAGTCTCCATCTGAAGGGTGCTGTGTCCGATCCGGTATTTGTCCAAGACCCGCCGGATGGCCGACCGAATCTCCTCCATCTCCCGCATCGAAGCACAATGCGAGACCGTGATGTGGGCTTCAAAATGGATCTGCGATTCATTCAGCTGCCAGAGGTGCAGGTGGTGAACGTTATCGACACCGGGAAGAGCCTCTATCTCGTCTATCACGGAAGGGATGTCCACCCCCTCCGGTGCCGACTGCATCAAGATGTCCGAAGCTTCCTTTAGGACGTGCCAGGTGTGGATGATGATGTAAATGCTGACAAGAACCGTAATCAGAGGGTCGACCCAATAGACCCCGCCCCACATAATGGCAAGGGCACCAAGGATGACGGCCACGCTGGAGAGGGTGTCGCCCAGGAGGTGCAGATAGGCGGCACGGGTATTGATATTGTGGTCTTTCTCTTTCTGCAAAATCAAGACGGAGAAGAGGTTGGCCAAAAGTCCCACGACGGCCACCCAGAGCATCAGGCTTCCGTCGATCTCTTCGGGAGAGTGCCACCTCTCCCAGGCTTCTTTGAGGAGAAAAAGACAGATGGCGATAAGGAGTGCGGCGTTAAGGAAAGCAGCCAAAATCTCGGCACGCTTGTAGCCGAACGTGTACCGCATACTGGCTTTGCGCGCCCCTACCCTCCCGGCGAACCACGCAAACGCCACAGAGAGTGTATCCCCGAGGTTATGCACCGCGTCGCTGAGGAGCGAGAGGCTGCCGGAGAGTACACCGCCCACAAACTCCGCCACTGTAATGAACACATTGAGGAGCGTGACCCATAGGAGCTTGGTGCCGCCTTCCGGGGCGTGATGATGGTGGTGACCGGTGTGGTGATCGTGTGACATACCGCAAGATTTATTGATTTCCTACTTCTCCTCCCCCGGTGCAAATATACCGCTAACCGGAGACCGCTCCCTACCCAAAAGAAGGTATATCGAGAGAGCGAACAAGTCAGCGGCCCAAAACAGAAAAGGCGCCCCACGGTGAGGGAGCGCCTTTTTGGGGATAGACCGGAACTTCGGCTTCTTCTTGGTCAAAGACCGAGAGCGGAACGCACCAAGGCGGTGATGTCCGTACCGGAGCTGCCGACGAAGAGCATTGCCGAAGCGTCGAGGATATAGGCGTAGCCGTTATCCGTGCCGACCTTATTGATCGCGGTTTTGAGCTTCGTCTGAATAGGAGTGAGGAGCTCGGCCTGCTTCTTCTGGAGATCCTGCTGCGCCACCTGACGGTGGGTAAGGATGCGCTTCTGGAGCTCTTCGAGGTCCTGCTCTTTGCGCTGCTTCATCGCGTCGGTGAGCGTCTCTGCCTCTTTCATATAAGCCTCATACTGCTTCTTGAGCTCGGCTTCCATAGTGGCCACTTCGTTTTCGTACTTACCGGCGAGGTTGTCGATCTCGGTCTGGGCAGCCTTCGTCTCAGGCATGGAGGTGAAGATGCTCTGGGTATCTACGACACCGATTTTCTGTGCGCTTTGGGCGGAAAGAAGAGCCGGGAAAAGCACGAGGGCAAGGGTGAGGAGTAAATTTTTCATTCTCTCTTAGTCTATTATTATTCTAATGTTCAATTATTTCTATTCCTAATGTACTGACTGCAAAGGTAGCACTTTTCGTCGAAACCCGTCACTTATTGCCCACCTTGACACCGAGGACCGCGAGGACGTCGTTGGAGATGTCGGCGATGGGGTCGGCATAGATGATGGTGCCGCGGGCAGAGGCACGGTCGAAGACGATGAGGTACCCTCTCGCCTCACTGATGAGCTTGACGGCCTGGTAGATTTTGTCCTGTATGGGCTTGATGAGGTTCTCTTGGAGCTGTGCCATCTCGCCTGCGGGTCCGAAGTATTTCTTCTGGAGCTCCTGAGCCTGCTCTTCAACTGTCACGATGGCTTTTTCCTTCACCACCCTGTCGGCTTCCGAGAGGGAGGCTTTGGTCTTTTGGTATTCGGTGAAGAGGGTCTTTGCCTGAGCGTCGAGCTTTTGGATCTCTGCCGTCCAAGCTTTGGAGCTTGCCTCGATGCGTTCGTTGGCGGTCTTGTAGGCGGGGATGTTTTGCATCAGATACTGCATATCGATGAGCGCATACCCCACGCCTTCTTGGGCTTGGAGGGCAAAGGAGCTTATGACGAGGAGGGCAAATGCAAGGAATGCTTTCTTGATCATGACTTCTCTAAAGTTTAAGTGTGAGACAATAGGGTAGTTCAAAAAAAATTTCGGTCCGTACCCGGAGTTTGTCCCGGTCTGTGCGGGGCAAAATTTTTGACCTGTATCTCGTGATCGCTTCGGTCTGTACCTCCCGAAGCGGGGTTACGACCGGATGCGCTTAGGCGGGTCAGAACTGCTGTCCGAGGACGAAGTGGACGTTGGAGCCACCGATCTGGGTCGTGCCGTCGGGCGCGTCGAAGCCGTACCCCCAGTCGATACCCATCAGACCCACCATAGGCAACATAATTCTGACGCCCAAGCCGGCGGAACGTTTAAGACGGAAGGGATTAAAGTCCTTGACGTTATACCACGCGTTGCCGGCTTCGACGAACCCGAGCGCCCAAATCGTGGTCTGTCCCTCGAAGAGCACCGGGTACCTCAGCTCCATATAGGCTTTGGCGTAGGTATAGGCACCTTGACCCGATGCGCCGGAGATGGAGCCGTTGCGGTAGCCTCTGAGACCGATCATCTGGTTCATGTAGCCGATGTACGAGCTCATACCGTCACCCCCCATATAGTACGTACCGAAAGGAGACCTTTTGTAGGGGTCAAATGCGCCGATGATGCCGGCTTCGAGGTTGGCCATCAAGACGGGCGTGCGCTGAGTAGAAGCCGGATCCATCAGCGGGATAAAGAAGCGCCCTTTACCCGAAATCTGGTAGTACTCGATGAACTTGTTTCTGACCTGATCGGAGAGGTTGGGGTCGGAGTAATCGATGCCGTCCCAGAGGGAGTACGGGAGAGTGGACTTGGCATTCAGCGTGAATTCGGATCCCCTACGGGTATAGATGGGGTTGTCGATGGAGGAGCGGGAGAGCGTCAGGGAGAGGTTGATGTCGTGCGCCGTGCCGTTTTCCATCCCGAAATTGTAGTAGTACATGTTCCAGTTTTTCATCCGGTACATCTGATAACCGAGCGTGACTGAGAACTGGAAGCGGTCGTCCGGCCAACTGAGTCGCTTACCGTAAGAGACGGATGCGCCGAGGATGTCGAGCGTCTTATCCGGGTCAAAGGCACTCTCATAGAGGCTCGAGAGCTGCTCCGCATACATCTGGGAGCCATAGGGGTCGTAGCCGTAACCGCCGCCGTACATCCCGTAACCGCCGTACCCATAGCCTCCATATCCATAGGGCGAGCCGTAGCCGTACCCATAGCCGTAGGGGCTCATGCCGTAGGGACTGTAGTAGGGCATCTGCTGCATCTGGGAGTTATAGAAGTTGCGGTTGATGTCCGTCTGCCGGCTGTAGTAGGCCTGGATGCTGAAATAATTGGGGCGTTTCCGACCGAACCACGGGTCGGTGAACGTGATGGAGTAGTTTTGGTAGTATTTCGCGTTCGTCTGGGCGTTAAGGGAGAGTGTCTGCCCGTCGCCGCGGGGGATGGGGATGTACCCTTCGTACGTCTCGGGCTTGAAGAGGTTGCGCATCGAGAAGTTATTGAACGTCACACCCGCCATACCGACAAGCCCCGTAGCGGACCAACCGATGGAGAGCTGCACTTGGTCGTTGCTTTTGGGGACAAGGTTCCACGCGATATCGACCGTACCACTCTTTTCGTTGGGAATGATGTCCGGGACAATCTTTTCCTGATCGAAGTGACCGGTATTGGCTATGAGACGCATCGAGTTCATGATGTACTCCTTATTGTAAAGCATACCGGGCTTGGTGTAGAGCTCGCGCCGCACGACTTCTTCGTAGAGGACGTCGTTACCGTTGATCGTCACTTTGTTGATCGTGGCGGGCTTACCTTCGTGGATGCGGATGTCGAGGGCCACGGAGTCGCCTTTGACCTCCGTTTCTACGGGAACCATATAGGCAAAGAGGTACCCGTTATTGGCATAGAGGTTGGAGACCGCGTCCTCCTCTACGGAGAGACGATCCTGGAGCTTCTTCTGGTCGTAGACGTCACCGGGCTTGATGCCGAGCAGCCTCTGAAGGTCGGCAGTGGAGTACTTCGTATTGCCGACGAAATTGATACCTTTGATAAAGTACCTCTGACCCTCCGAGATGTGGATGTCGATATTGATGCGGTTGTCTTTTACCTTGTAGATGGTGTCGGAGAGAATCTCTGCGTCACGGAAGCCCTCCTCGTGGTATTTGTCGAGGATGTTCTTAAGGTCGTTTTTGTATTCCTTCTCCACGAAATTCTTGGTGGAGAAGATTTCGAGGAAGCTGTTCCAAGGGTGCTTAGCAAGGGAGAAGAGCTCATTCGTCTTTTTCATTGCCTGACGGAGCTTGAAGTCGCTCACGTTGTGGTTGCCGAAGAAGTTGATGTTGGCGATGCGGACCTTCGCGTTCTTTTCGACATCGAAGATAAGCACGACGTACCCCGGACGATTGACATCCTCTATCGTCGTGGCCTCAACCCCGGCGTCGCTGAAGCCCTTCTCGTCGTAGAAACGCTTTATCTCTATTTTTGCGCGGTCTATGAGATTGGGCGTGATGTGGGTCCCTTCCTGAAGAGCCAAGAGCTTACCCTCGCGGAGATCTTTGGCTTCAGACTTCGTAGTGCCGTTGATGTCCATACGGGAGAGGCGGGGACGCTCCGTGATATGAATGGAGATCCACACCGAGTCGCCTTCCATCTTGTCCGCCACGAGGCTCACGTCCGTAAAGAGACCGTTGCGGAGGTAGTTCTTGACCGCCTGCGTGGTCTCTTCGCCGGGGATCTCTACCCTCTGTCCGACCTTCAGGCCGGATACGTTGCGGACGACCGTCTCGTCGTAGCTTTTGTTGCCGATGACTTGGAGACCGGCGATGACTTTACTTCGGGGCTGGCTGTAGGATACGACAGGGACTTTGTCCGCGTCCGATCCGCTCGCGATCACCTGCGCTTTCGCACCTGGAGCGAAAGATGCTGCGATCCACAAGAATGTTGCGAGCGAAGTGCCGCCCTTAAATAGCCCCCTGAGGGAGGTCGAAATGTTATTCATCTTCATTAGTCTTCACCACTGTCTTCTACTTGATCTCCCGTCCGCCCGTATCTTCTTTGCCTTGAGGCATAATCGTCCAAAGCCTTCCTAAAGTCTTCCTCCCCGAAGTCCGGCCAAAATGTATCTGTGAAATAGAGCTCCGAATAGGCCAGCTGCCAGAGCAAAAAGTTGCTGATCCTGAGCTCTCCGCCCGTCCGGATCAAGAGATCCGGGAAAGGCAAGTCCGGTGCGTACAGGTGTCGCGTCACGTCCTCCGCGGTCACTTCACTCGTCCCGCCTTCCTGCCGGAGTGCATTGAAAGCGTGCACGATCTCGGTCTGAGAAGAGTAATTCAGAGCAAGGACGAGCGTCAGTCTGACCTCCTCCGTCTCGGTCTCTCTAAGAGCCTCCTCCATCGCCCGACGGGGTGCCTCCGGGATGCGGGACAGGTCTCCGATGACGCGGAGGCGGATTCTTTTGTCGACGAGGTCGGGTACCTCTTTCCGCACCGTCTTGAGGAGCAAATCCATAAGGGCATTGACCTCCTCCGGGGGGCGGTTCCAATTTTCTTCGCTAAACGTATAGAGCGTGACAACGCGCACGCCCGACTTGACGGCGGCGTCGATCACGCGTCTGACGGCACTCACGCCCTCGATGTGCCCCGAGGTGCGGTCCAAGCCCCTCTGCTTCGCCCAACGACCGTTGCCGTCCATTATGATGGCCACGTGTCCGGGGATGTTATGGTGCTTATTCTCCATCTGAGCCGATAGGGGGAGCTTAGTTTTCAAAAGCATTCACCACACCGCCTGAGGTATCGAGATACCCGTGCCAGACCTCTCTCGAAGGCTTGCCGTCCACTACGCCGCCGAGGACGTAGACGTGCTGGACGCCATTGGCGTCGTGCATCAAAAATCCGCTCGACATCGATCGGGGCAGGAATGCCGCCGGGGGCAACTGTTCTTTCGTGAGCTCTGTCCACGTGATGCCGCGGTCGTTGCTGACTTTTATTTTGGAGGAAACTTTACCGTCATAGGTACCGCCCACGAGCATCAAGCGCCCCGGCGTATCGGGGTCTGCGAGATAAAGGCCGCCCACTTCGGGGACGCTGTTCGCGGCAGAGACGAACGGTGTCGGCGCCCAATTGATTCCGTCTGAAGTAAAGTAAGCTTTCTCGGAGGGGAGACCCATAGCCGTCACGCCACCGAAGAGATAGGAGTGCTGGATGCCGCTCACCGTGTACGTATAGATGTAGCCGCCATTGACGGGGAAACGCGGATCTACGGGTACGCCCCCGTCAAACGCGGAGAAGGCACCCGAGGCGTCGCTCCTCATACTCCTGAAGAAATACCCTGCCTGTGTCCGGGTGATGACGGAGAGCTTGGCAACGGCATCCCGACCTTTGGAATTGTCGCTAAGCACGGACACCACAGCCTCCCCGCCTGCGACCGTAGGCGCGTAATAGAGGCTCCAAGTCCTTAAGTCTTTCGTAAAATAAAGTTTGCCGTCATCCGTAGCCATCCAAGTCAGACCGTGCTTATCGGAGAGAAGGGTCTCGGGCTTGGAGAGCGGAGGGAGGGCTGCACCCTCCAAGGCGGAGAAAGAGAGGGGCTCCATAGTCAATCCGTACAGAGACACATCCGTCCCCGTCCTTCCGACAAAATAGTACTTTCCGCCAAGGCTGACGACACGTCCGCGCTCCGCTGCGACCGGCAGGACGTCCGCACCGAGGTTCTTCCACGTGAGCTTATTCGGGTCATAGCCATAGCTCTGTATCCTAAAGTCGTACGTCAAGGCGGGATGCCCGTCACGGCTGATGTTCAGTTTCAAAAGACCTCCCTTCACGGAAATCTTTGCGGTATCGCCCGGCTGCCACTTCTGGGTACCCGTAGCGGCATTCACGAGCGACATCGGGACCTGATTGGAGAGGTACATCGTGAGGTAGGCGCTATCGAGCTTGGTGCCGTAAGGCAGCGGCACTTGGTTGTATATGCGCATATTGACGTTATCGATGGTAAAGTCGACTTTCGTCCCCGCAGACCGGTTGCCGAGCGTCAGCTGTACCGCCTTTGGCGAATACAGTCCACGAAACAAAGGGGTCATCGTACTCTGTGGCTGCGTGCAGGACGACATCAGTGTCCCCAAGAAGAACACCAATGCGGCGCAAAACAGACCGGTCTCTCTCCGATTAAAGTGCCCGAAACGGGAGCGCAACATACTTATATACATTAAAAAAGGACTTCTCTATTCCAACAATTTGCAACATTCCGACCGCCTGCTCTAAAAAGCGCAAATACACGACCTACGGCAGGGCATACTGAATCACGCAAATATACCACTTTCTCGGTTACGAGACCTTTGCAACCAAAGTGCACTCGTATTTTTGGACCGGAAAAACAGAACACCGGGAAAGACGAGACCAAAGAAAAAGAAGAGACTCCCGGCAAACTGCCGAAAGTCTCTTTTACCATTATCGGAGCCTCTTGTCGGACTCGAACCAACGACCGACTGATTACAAATCA